>JAKMFG010000216.1 GCA_022425565.1 Alphaproteobacteria bacterium | reverse complement strand
GGATGACGGTGCCAAGGTAACGCTCGACGGCAATCTGCCGGACCGGGCAATCTTCGATCCACAGGACTGGCAGCTCACGGATTTCGAAGCCGGCCTGTGCGCCGAGACAAGGCGGCTGGCGCAGTCGAAATTTGCGGCGCGCGCGTCGATTATCGACCGCGAGGCCCGCTTCCCAACGGAAAATTACGCTGATCTTCGCGAAGCCGGATTGCTGGGAATCTGTATTCCGGCCGAACATGGCGGCCGTGGTGCCGATCTGCGCGCCTACATGCTGGCGGCTGCCGAGATCGGGCGCTATTGCGGGGCGACAGCGCTGACATTCAACATGCATGTCAGCTCGTGCCTCTGGACCGGTTTCCTCGCAGACGGTGTCGATATGAGTGCCGCACAGCGTGCCGAACATGCCGAGATGCGGGCCCGACATTATCGCCAGATTCTTGATAACGGGGCCGTCTATGCACAGCCCTTCTCGGAAGGTGGCGACGCAGCCGCCGGCAAGACGGCCTTTGGCACCACCGCGCTTGTCACCGATGGTGGCTGGATCGTGAACGGCAAGAAAATCTTCGCCTCGCTGTCAGGCCATGCCGATTATTATGGCGCGCTGTGCACCGAGCTGGCGACGCCGGACACGCGCCCGTCGCGCGCCAACACGATGTATCTGGCCATCCCCCGCGATGCCGAGGGCGTGTCGGTCGAGGGCGAGTGGGACCCGCTCGGCATGCGAGGCACGGTTTCGCGGACGCTGATTTTCAAGGATGTCTTCATCCCGCATGAGGACCAGCTGATGCCGCGCGGCGTCTATTTCAATGCAGCAAAGCAGTGGCCGCACATGTTCATGACGCTGACGCCCAGCTATATGGGCATCGCCCAGGCGGCCTATGATTTCACCATCCGCTATCTTCGTGGCGAAATGCCGGGGACACCACCGGTGAAGCGCCGCATGTATCCGACCAAGCAGCTTGCCGTCGCCCAGATGAAGATCATGCTGGAGCAGACAAAATCGCTATGGTTCCAGTCAATCAGCGAGGCGCGCCCGAACCCGGGCAAGGAATCGCTTCTTCGCGCCTGGGCCGCGCAGCACAGCGTCATGGAAAATGCCAACGCCATCGCCCAGCTGGCAATCCGCACCTGCGGTGGCCAGGCGATGCTACGCTCACTGCCGCTGGAACGGCTTTACCGCGACAGCCGCTGCGGGGCGCTGATGCTGCCATGGACCGCCGAGCTGTGCCTCGACATGATCGGCAAGGGCGCGCTTTACGAGCCTGGCGAGAACGACGAGGACTAGGCACATCGTGCAGCATTTGCGGATCGACAGTATCCTTGCAGGCCATGCGGTTGCCGGGCCCGGCCGCCCGGCCATCACCTTCAACGGCATAGTGACCGATTTCGCCGGCCTCGAGGCGCAGGTCGCCAGCATGGCCGGCTGGCTGGCTTCCCGCGGCGTCGGCGTCGGCGACCGTGTCGCCATCTATGCCCGCAACCATCCGGAAAGTTTCATCCTGCTGTTCGCCGTCTCGCGCATCGGGGCGATGATGGTGCCGCTGAACTGGCGCCTGTCGGGAGATGAGCTTGCCTGGCAGATGGCAGATGCGGGCCCGGCGATGCTGCTTTACGGCGCCGACTTTGCCGCTACGGCCGACCAGCTTGGCAGGTCGGCCGGATGTCCCACTTTCGAGATTGGCGCCAAGCTGGATACGGCGCGCAAGGGACATGCGATGGATGCAGAGAATGATAGCGGGGCCGATAGTGGGGCCGGGAGCGCTGATGCCGAGCTGATGGTCGTCTATACATCGGGCACCACCGGCCGGCCGAAAGGCGCGGTGCTGGGGCAGGCAGCGATGCGCGCCAACGCCGAAATGAGCCACCATGCCTATGCGATGACGCCTGATGATCTGGTGCTGAACATCCTGCCGCTGTTCCATGTCGGTGGCCTGAACATCCAGCCGCTGCCGGCCTTGCTGGTTGGCGCCGGCGTGGTGATCCATGACGGGTTCGATCCGGCTGCCGTACTGGCCACGATCAGCAGCGAGAGCATCACACAGATGACCGTGGTTCCGACCATTCTTGGCGCCCTTCTTGGCGCACCGGAATGGCAGGGTGCCGATCTGTCATCCTTGCGGATGATGGCCATCGGATCGACCGATGTGCCGGTGGCGCTGATCGAGGCGGTTCATGCACGCGGCATTCCGGTCGTGCAGGTCTATGGCGCCACCGAAACATCGCCGACAGCGATCTACCAGACAGCCGATATCGCCACTTCAACGGTAGGTTCGATCGGGCGCGCCGGAAGCCGCTGCAAGATCCGCATCACCAGCGATGACGGCACTGAGCTACCGGTTGACGAGGTGGGTGAGATCAGGGTGCGTGGCGACAACATCCTGACCCGCTACTGGAACAACGAGGCCGCCAGCGCCGAGAGCATCGTCGATGGCTGGTTCCGCACCGGTGATATGGCGCGTCTCGATGCGGACGGTCTCTACTGGTTCGCCGACCGGCTGAAGCATGTGATTATTTCCGGTGGCGAGAACATTTATCCTGCAGAGCTGGAGCGGGTGCTGTCGGACTTTGACGGGCTGAACGAATTCGCCATTGTCGGACGTGACGATCCGCGCTGGGGGCAGGTGCCGGTGGTGGTCGCCGCACGGTCTGGGCCAAGGGTGACGAGTGATGACGTGCTGGCGCATTTCGAGGGCCGCATCGCACGTTTCAAGCGGCCAAAGGATGTGGTCTTCGTCGAGGCACTGCCGCGCAACGCGCTTGGCAAGGTGGTCGCCGCAAACGTGCGTGCGCTTCTCTGACGGCACGCGCTTTTCCGAGGTGGGTCAGTTCGCCATCATTGATGGCAGGATCAGCGCAATCGACGGCACCATGACCAGCAGGATCAGCCGCAGGATGTCGGCAATCCAGAAGGGTGTCACACCCTTGAAGATGGTTCCCACCGACACATCCTTGAGCATGCCTTTCAGGACAAAGACATTGAGCCCTATGGGCGGGGTGATAAGGCTGATCTCGGTCACCACGACGACGAGAATACCAAACCAGACAAGATCGAATCCAAGGCTCGCCACAAGCGGTGCGAAGACCGGCACGGTCAGCAGAATCATCGACAGCGATTCAAAAACGCAACCAAGGACCACATAGATCAGCAGGATAATCAGGATCACACCGAGCGGCGGCAGATCAAAGGCATTTACGATGCTGATCAGCCCGTCCGGCAGACCGGCCTTGTTCACGAAGTTCGAGAAGATCAGCGCGCCAAACAGAATGAAGAACAGCTTTGCCGTGGTGATCGCCGTCTCGCGCAGCACCTGGAACAGGGCGCCGTTCCCAAGGGCGCGGCGATGCCAGGCAATCCCAAGCGCACCGGCAGCGCCCATCCCGGCCGCCTCGATCGAGGTGAACCAGCCAAGATAGATGCCGCCAATGACGAAAATGAACAGCGCCAGCGTCGTCCAGACATAGCGGATCGCCAGCAGCCTGTCGCGCCAGCTTGTCTGCTCGCCAGCCGGACCAAGCGCCGGATTGCGGGTCACGACGAAGACCACCGCCATGAGATAGAACAGGATGCCCAGAATGCCGGGCAGCACACCGGCAATAAACAGCTGGCCGACCGATTCACGCGTCAGGAAGCCGTAAATCACCAGCATCACGCTTGGCGGGATCAGGATGCCGAGCGTACCCCCCGCCGCGATCGACGCGGTGGCCAGCGAATCATCATATTTGTAGCGGCGCATTTCCGGCATCGAAACCTTGGACATCGTCGCCGCAGTGGCAAGCGAGGAGCCGCAGATGGCCGAGAACATGCCACAGGCGGCGATGGTCGACATCGCAAGGCCGCCGCGACGGTGGCCAAGGAAGGCGTAGGCTGCGCGGTACAGCTCGCGCGCCATGCCGCCGCGTTCCACCAGAAGGCCCATCAGGATAAACATCGGCAACACGGACAGGGTGTAGAATTTGTCATAATCGATGACAAGCCGCGCGGCACTGGCGATGGCGGCACGCTCGGAGGTGACAAAGGCCAGACCGACACCGCCGACAAGCCCGAGGGCAAGGCCAAGCGGCATGCGCAGGAAGGCAAGAAACAGAAGTACGCCAAAGACGATAAGGGATTCCGTCATAA
>JAKMFG010000213.1 GCA_022425565.1 Alphaproteobacteria bacterium | reverse complement strand
GTATCGGGCACGGTGACCATCAATGTGCCGCACTGGATGGGGCATGTTGCGCAGTTTATGATCGGCACCGCGCTTGGCGCCCAGTTCAGCGGCATGTCGCGGCAGCTTCTGATCAAGGGACTTGGCTTCGGTCTGATTGTCGGCCTCTATATGCTTGCCGTGGGATCGACGATCGCATGGGTGCTGACGGATTATGTCCCGGCCGGATTCGATGTGATGTTCGTCAGTTTCGCGGCGGGCGGCCTTGCCGAGATGAGCCTGATTGCCCTGTCGCTGAATTTCAATCCTGTGGTCGTGGCTATGCATCACCTGATCCGGATCGTGCTGACCATCGCTGTGGGAAGTTTTCTCGCACGCCGGCTGTTCAGGCTGTAGCTGGAATCCCGAGATGAATTCCGGGAGCGGCGAACTTGCCGATTGGCGGGCCCGTACCCGCCACCTATAGTCGGGCTTGTAGCAAGATGACGGCGGACCATATGACCCAGACATCCATCCCCTTTCTGTTTCTTCGTGGTGGTTCCTCGCGCGGGCCCTATATGAACCGTGCCGACCTGCCGGCCGACCTTGACCGCCTTGCTGATGTGCTGGTGGCCGCGGTCGGCTCCGGACATCCGCTGAATATCGACGGCATCGGCGGTGGCAGCGCGGTCACGACCAAGGTTGCGATGCTGTCGAGGTCCGAGGATGACTGGGCCGATATCGACTACTTTTTTGCCCAGGTCAGCGTCGAGGACGGGCTTGTCGACTATAAGCCGACCTGCGGCAACATCATGAGCGGGGTCGGCCCGGCGGCGCTGGAAATGGGGTTGATTGCGGCAACCGGCGATATAACCGAGGTCAGGATCAGGGCCGTGAATACCGGCGCGCGCGTCCTTGCAAGGCTGCAGACGCCAGGTGGCATTGTGACCTATGACGGTGACACTTCCATCGACGGCGTGCCAGGCACCGCTGCGCCGGTCGAACTGAACTTCATGGATGTCGCCGGGTCCACCACCGGGGCGTTCCTGCCGACGGGCAATCCGATGGACAGGATCGGCGGGATGGATGTGACCTGCATGGATGTGGCGATGCCGATGGTGATCGCGCGCGCCGCAGATTTCGGCCTCAGCGGGACCGAGTCCCGCGAGGAGCTTGACGACAATCGCGATTTTTTCGCCGCCATGGAGGCGGTGCGACTGGAAGCTGGCCATGCCATGGGGCTTGGCGACTGCAGCCAGTCGGTCATGCCGAAATTCGGTCTTCTGGCGCCGGTGGCGAACCCGGCTGATAACCCCGGTCAGATCGAAGCGCGCTATTTCATGCCATGGAAGACACACCCGACCATGGCGGTGACGGGAAGCCAGTGCTTGGCATCCTGCGCGCTCACCCCGGGTACTGTTGCCGACGGTATGATGGCGCGCCCGGCTGATATTCCCTGCACCGTCACGCTGCGCCACCCGATGGGGGCAATGGACGTGCTGGTTGATTACGAGCTTGGCGCGGACGGGTTCCGGCATCATTCGGCCGGCCTGCTGCGTACCACGCGCAAACTTGCCGAGGGCACACTCTTCGTGCCTGCCTCGGTCTGGAACGGAGAGATTTGATGAAACTCGCCATCCTTGATGACTGGTTCGATACGCTTCGCGGCCTTCCCTGTTTTGCAAGGCTTGATGGGATCGACGTCACCATATTCACCGATCACGAGCCGGATGTGGACAGGCTGGCGGCGCGCCTTCAGGGGTTCGACGCGGTGGTGCTGTTCCGCGAACGCACGGCCGTCACCCGCGAGCTGGTCAGACAGCTTCCCGACCTGAAGCTGATCTCTCAGCGCAGCGTCTATCCGCATATCGATGTGGAAGCCTGCACAGAGCAGGGTGTGCTGGTCTGTTCAAATATGTCTGGCGGGGTGTCGCACGCGGCAGCGGAAATGACCTGGGCGCTGATGCTGGCAGCGTTGCGCGACATTCCGCGGCAGATGGAAAGCCTTCGCGCCGGCGGCTGGCAGACAGGTGTCGGCAAATCGGCACATGGCCGTCAAATCGGCATTCTTGGCTATGGCCGAATCGGCGGACAGGTTGCGGATTATGCCGATGCGTTTGGCATGAAGGCAGTGATCTGGGGTAGCGAGAAAGGCCGTGCCCGTGCGGCGGCGGATGGCAGGGCCGTGGCGACCAGCCGCGAGGACTTCTTTGCGACAAGCGATGTCGTCAGCCTGCATGTGCGGCTGAAGCCTGCGACCCGCGGCTTGGTCACGGCGGCCGACCTGGCGCTGATGAAGCCGGGGTCGGTTCTGGTGAACACCTCGCGTGCCGGTCTGATCGAACATGGTGCTCTGCTTGACGCACTGAACGCCGGGCGGCCCGGCATGGCGGCCATCGATGTATTCGACGAGGAACCGATCAGCTGGGCAAACGATCCGCTGGCGACCCATCCGAACCTGATCGGGACACCGCATATCGGGTTCGTGACCGAGGACGAGTTTGAGATCCAGTTCGCCGATATCTTCGATCAGGTGGTTGCCTGGCGCGACGGTGCACCAATCAACATGATCAATCCCGAGGCGGTGGCGGGCTGACCTTTCGCGGGCCAAGTCGCAAGGCCAGCAGGGGCAGTGCGACAAAGATCATCATCACCCTGATGGTGTGGTGGAAGGCGACAAAGGCGACATCGAACCCGAATATCAATGCCAGCAGCGTCACCTCGTAGAGCCCGCCGGGCACAAAGGCAAGCCAGACTGTCAGGAAACTCGTGCCGGTGGCAAAGGAGATGGCTGCCGTCGATATGAAATAGGCGCTGACGATCAGCGTGGTCGTGACCACGGCGTCCTTCAGGTATCCGATGAGATCGCGGAACGGCACCCGCGCAAGGCGCGCGCCGACCTCGCCGCCAATGGCAAGCTGCGCCAGAATGACGAATTCATTGACCCGCGGCAGCTCGGCCCAGCCGGTCAGGTGGAACAGGGTCGACAGCCCGACCGGACCCAGAAGATGCGGCATCGGCACCCGGCACAGGCGGGCGATGATGAAGCCGGCAACGCCGAGACCGACAAACACCAGAATATCTGAAGGTGGAAGGCCGAATATGCTGGGCATGTCGCGCAGGGCGACGTTGGAGTTGTCCACCGCCTCGCGCCCCTCGATGATGCCGAGGAGCAGCGGGGTCGACACAAACACGACCACAACCCGAACAAGGTGGAACAGCGCCACGACATAATCCTTGTCGACCATCTCGCGCGCCATGACGATGGCTTCGGCCTGACCGCCCGGAACGCTGCACAGGATGGCCAGACGCGGCTCGTATCCACGCCGTCGCCGCAGGAATGCATAACCGATGGCGGTTACGACGATCGTGGTGCCGATCATGGTGGCAAGCGTAACCATCCATTTGTCGGCATGGTCCAGCACCGACTGGTTGAAGGTCGCGCCGATCAGCACGCCCAGCCCCAGTACCACAGGCTTGTGAAACCACCGCGCCACACCAAGGTGTGGCTGCAGAGGCTTGATCAGCGCGCCGCCAAACCAGACGCCAAACAGGCTTCCCATCAGATAGGGGGCAGGAATGCCGACCTGCATGAAGCCCCAGCCAACCGAAAGAGCCATGCTGAAGGTCACGGCAAGACGGAGCAGATCATTGGCCAGCCATGCGGGCAGGAGCGTGCGCGCAGAACCCATCTCAGTCATGCTCCTCACCGCCGGTCAGGCTCAGAAGTTTCAGTCGTGCCGTCAGCGCGCTGTCCAGATGCCGTGACATGGCGGCGGCGGCGGCAGTCGCGTCACCTGACCGGATGGCGTTGTTGATGTCGGCATGTTCATCGCGGATGGCTTCGGCGCGCCCGGCCAGCGTATAGGCGGTGGCACCGAGCAGCACCATCAGACGGGACAGCCGTTCAAGGCTTTCGGCAAGGAAGCGGTTGCCGGCGGCCTGAAGAATTGCGTTGTGAAACTGTCTATTCTGACGCGCCAGCAAATGTGGCGGGGCGCCGGCCTCAATCAGCTCCGCCTCGGCAGCGCATATGTCGTCGATGACTGTGCGTTCCGCGTCACCGGCATTGCGTGCCGCAAGGCTTGCGGCAAGACCTTCAAGTGTGCCGCGAAGCTCGTATAGTCCGCGTACATCGTGCCAGTCGAGCCGCCGCACCCGAAGCCCGTCATCATCGCGCTCCAGAATGCCCTCGGCCCGCAGTGCCGCCAGCGCCTCGCGAAGAGGGGTGCGGCTGACCGAAAGTGCAGCGACAAGCTCGGTTTCCTTGAGCCGCGCGCCGGGTCGCAGCTCTCCAGCCTGAATGGCATCAAGGATCAGCCGCCGCAACCTGACAGGTGTGGCCGTTTTTGCGGCATCGTCACCATCCTGTAATTCAGGCCATTTCGCCCAGGTAACGGCGTCTGTCTTCTTGACTTGCGGATCATTCATCACGTACCTGTATACAGATGTATACAGGTAACGACAACGGCTATCCGGAACGCTGGGACGTGCTGGTCATCGGGGCTGGCAATGCCGGTCTGTGCGCCGCCATCACCGCGGCAGAGGCCGGATGCTCGGTGCTGGTTCTCGAGGCCGCACCGCGCGACATGCGTGGCGGCAACACCCGCCACACGCGCAATCTGCGGGCCATGCATGAAGAGCCGACCGATGTGCTGACCGACGCCTACAGCTTCGAAGAGTATTTCGAGGATCTGATGCGGGTAACACGCGGTATCACCAATAAGGAGCTTGCCGGGCTGACGCTGGAGAAGTCGGCCGAGCTTACCTCCTGGCTTGGCGAGCGTGGTGTCAGATTCCAGCCGGCGCTGTCCGGCACACTGAATCTGGGCCGTACCAACGCCTTTTTCCTTGGTGGCGGACGGGCGCTGCTGAACAGCCTGTGCCGTCATGCCGAAGGGCTTGGTGTGGTTCTTCACTATGATACCGAGGTTGCGGATATCCTGATCGAGGACGGGTTCTGCGAGGGTGTCA
Organism: Alphaproteobacteria bacterium; assembly: GCA_022425565.1. Lineage (GTDB taxonomy): Bacteria > Pseudomonadota > Alphaproteobacteria > Puniceispirillales > Puniceispirillaceae > UBA8309. The sequence goes on along the minus strand of JAKMFG010000213.1, from coordinate 2,493 downwards.
GGCTTGCCGGCGGCGAGACCGTGCCGGCAAAAAAGGTGATCACCACCGCCGGTGGCTTTGAAGCCAATCTCGACTGGCTGGCCGAAGGCTGGGGCGAGGCAGCAAAGAATTTTCTGGTGCGTGGTACCCCATGGAACACCGGCACGGTGCTGAAAAGCCTGCTCGATCAGGGCGTGAAGCCTGTTGGCGCGCTCGACCAGTGCCATGCGGTGGCGATTGACGCTCGCGCCCCGAAATATGATGGCGGCATCGCCAGCCGCATCGACGGGGTACCCTTTGGCATCGTTCTCAACCGTGATGCCGAGCGATTCTATGACGAGGGTGAGGATTTCTGGCCAAAGCGCTATGCCATCTGGGGGCGGCTCGTCGCCGGACAGCCTGACCAGATCGGCTATGCCATTCTGGATTCTGTCGGCGTCTCGCGCTTCATGCCGTCGGTCTTCACGCCGATCCGTGACGACAATATCGAGGGGCTCGCCGACCAGCTTGGCCTTGATCCGGCGGCAGCGCGCACCGCCGTCGACCAGTTCAACGCTGCCTGTCCGGAGGGGCCGATTGACCAGTCGGTCCTCGATGGCAAGTCAACAAGCGGGTTGAGTCCGGAGAAGACGAACTGGGCTGCGCCGATCGCCGTGCCACCCTATTACGGATTTCCGCTGCGGCCGGGAATCACCTTCACCTATATGGGTGTCGAGGTGAATGAGTCGGCGCAGATCCTGATGGCGGACGGCAAGCCGTCAGCCAATCTTTATGCCGCTGGCGAGATTATGGCCGGCAATGTGCTCGGCCAGGGCTATCTGGCCGGGATCGGCATGACCATCGGCGCTGTCTTCGGCCGCATCGCTGGTGCTGATGCCGCCCGCAGCCTCAACCGGTAACGCAAGGACACGGTCACATGGATGATGTCAGCCTGCTCAAGCTCGCCAGTACGCCGGCGCATGAGGAAACTGCCCGGATCATGCAGATCTGCAACGCCTGCCGCTACTGCGAGGGCTTCTGCGCCGTCTTTCCGGCAATGGAACGACGCCGCCTGTTCGATGTTGGCGATACGGCGCAGCTTGCCAATCTCTGCCATCATTGCGGGGCCTGCTATCATGCCTGCCAATATGCGCCGCCGCATGAATTCGCCGTCAATGTGCCGCTGACGCTTGCCGAACGGCGCGCCGAGACCTGGGCCGAATTCGCCTGGCCAGGCCCGCTTTCGGGGCTGTTTGCGCGCAACGGGCTGGCCCTTGTGATGATCATCACTGTGGCGTTGGCGCTGGCTGTGGGGCTGATGCTGGCGATGATCTCGCCACAGCTGTTCTGGGGTGTTCATATCGGCGAGGGCGCCTTCTATGTGCTGATGCCGCATACGGTGATGGCCGGCATCCCGATGGCGATTACCGCCTTCACCATTGTGGCCTTTATCGTCGGATGGCGACGCTACTGGCGCGGCACGGGCGCGCGCTGGGGCGGCTGGCCGGCCTTTGCCGATGCCATGTCTGCAACGGCGACCATGCGCAATCTGGGCGGCGACAATTCAGGCGATGGTGCCGGGTGCCCCGGACCCGACGACAGGAACAGCCTTGCGCGGCGGCATTACCATCACGCCACCTTTTATGGGTTCATGCTGTGTTTTGCGTCGACCAGCACCGGCACTCTCTATCATTACCTTCTCGGTCGCGAAGCGCCCTATGGCTATCTGGAGCTGCCGGTGGTGCTTGGCACCGTTGGCGGGATCATGCTGTGTGTTGGCACTGCCGGGCTGTGGCGCGAGAAGCGGCGGATGGAACCGGCCGTGCGCCCGCTGGCAAAGCTGGGCATGGATTATGCCTTTATCTGGATCCTGTTCTGGGTGAGCGCCACGGGCCTCGTGCTGCTGGCGCTGCGCGAGACCTCGTTCATGGGGCTGACGCTGGCGATCCATCTGGGCCTTGTATACGGCTTCTTCCTGGTGCTGCCCTATTCGAAATTCGTGCACGGGCTGTACCGGTTCGCAGCGCTGCTTGCCGATGCCGGCGAGGCGCGCCGTTCAGCCATGTGACCGCTGGATGACCGGCGAGATCACCTTGTCCGACACCGGCACATCAATCACCGCCGGGCCGCCTGACGCGATCACCTGATCAACCAGCGCCGGAAGCGCGGCGAGGTCATCCAGCCGGTGTCCGGCGAGGCCGAATCCGTTTGCGATGGACGCAAAATCAGGCCGTCCGAACACCGCTCCGTCATCCGGCAGCCCGTCGGCGCGCAGCTTGTGGATTTCCGAGCCATAGGCCCCGTCATTGATGGCGAAGATGATCACCCGCAACCCGTGGCGGCGGATCGTCTCAAGTTCCTGAACATGCATCAGCAGGCTGCCGTCGCCATCGAACAGTATCACCGGTTCCTCCGGCCGTGCCGCGGCCACCCCCATGGCAAAGCTGATGCCGTTGCCGATGGCGCCAAACTCGCGGATGGTCAGAAAGTGTGATTGCCGGCGTGATGGCATATGCGCAAAGAAACAGGAACAAT
>JAKMFG010000209.1 GCA_022425565.1 Alphaproteobacteria bacterium | reverse complement strand
CGGTAGAGCGGCGGCCAGTGAAGAAAGCGATGGGCGAAGTAGAACCCAACCTCGTGAACGAACGGCACGAGGAAGAACAGTGCAATAAAACCGAGCGGGTTTTCCGACGGGTTGATCATCGTCGCATGCCCGTTGGCATAGGCCCACAGCAACAGCACCTCGTAGCAGGTCCAGATCGGCACCCCGCTGGCGAGTGTCCAGAACATGTTGTCCCTTGTCTGGTTGTTGAAGGTGAACCGCTCGGCGTCCTCGTCGGGCCATTTGCGGTTATATTTGTACGCGGTGTCCTGCTTGCGCCAGACATAGAGCCACATATGCCACGCCCCGTAGACAAGGATCGCAAGCACGATGTTGCGTGCGAGGATCACCGCGAACCAGGTCAGCGACAGAGTCTGGAAATGTTCCAGCGGTGGTGTCAGGTAGGCCCAGATGAAGATGGCGAGAAGGGCGTAGGGAATGTTCCAGGGAAGAAGATAGCCGGGAAGGCCGAAGAACCATTTCAGCAGAGCCTTCGGCTGCGGTGGCCAGGCAAAGGCCGGGCCATAGCTGATCGGCTTGTCCGGCACCCAGTTGCCGCGTGCGTCTTCACGTCCGAATTGCGATTCACTCATGCCGTCCTCCCTCGACGGGGCCGCCATGCAAAGTTCAACTGGCGGTCCTGAATTCCATGCGCCTCATGACAATTACCTGAAAGGATACACAGACGGCGCGGGATTTCAAATCAGCCGGGCGCCGCCTCCGCCACCAGACTGGCCGCTCCGAACAGGCCTGAATCCCCGCCAAGCCCGGCTTTCACGACCGGCACGCCCTTGAAGGGCGGCATGGCGTCGCGGCGGATGATGTCATGGATGCCGCTGTCCAGAAGGTCGAAACCGTTCGACACCCCGCCGCCCATGATCACGCGGTCCGGGCTGAACATATGGATGACCGAGGTGATTCCCTGGCCAAGATACATGGCCTCGTGTGCCAGCAGATCGATGCAGCTTCTGTCGCCGGCACGCGCGCCTTCAAAGACATGACGCGCATCGATGTCCGGAATGGCCGAAAGGAAGTCGCTGCCGGGCGCCGCCTCGACCGCCCGGTCACGCAGCGCCGAACCGGAGGCGAGCGCCTCGAAACAGCCTATTGTGCCGCACGGGCAGACGGGGCCGTCCTGGGCCATGCGCATATGGCCGAGATGTCCGGCTATTCCCTTGCGCCCGTGCAAAAGTCTGCCGTCGACCACTGCGCCGCCACCGATGCCGGTGCTGACTGTCAGATAGACGATGTTCTGCACGCCCTGCCCGGCGCCGTGCCGCCATTCGCCCAGTGTCGCGGCGATGGCGTCATTCTCGACATGAACGGGGATGCCCGTCCGCTCGGCAAGGGCGCGTCCGATGGGAAATCCGTCCCATCCGGGCAAGGTCGGAATTCTTGTCACCATGGCGGCTTCGGTGTCGATCGGGCCGGCAAGCGACAGGCCGATCCCCCTGATCTCGGCACGCCTTGCGGCTGGACACAGCCTGTCGACCAACATGTCGATCTGGTCCATGACGCCGGACGGCCCGCCGGCGACATCTGTCGGCACCGCCTCGCGTGCCAGAATGGCGTTGTTCTCGAACAGGGCGAGGCGCAGCTGCGTGCCGCCGATATCGATCGCGATGATCCTGTCGCCCGTCATGTCACGACGGGCCCTTCTGTGTATGAACCCAGGCCATGCGTGCGGCAAGGTCGTCCGCACCAAAGGCAAGCGATCCCATGACTATGGTGTCGGCACCGGCCTGCCGGAGGCCGGGGACGGTGTGCTCGCGGATGCCACCATCTGCGGCGAGAAGAACCTGTGCGCCGGCTTCATCGATCATCTGCCTTGCCTCGGCCAGCCTGTTTTCGGCTTGCGGGTCGAGCCCGACACCCTTGATCCCCATCTTCGTTCCCAGAAGCGTCAGCATTGAAATCTTGTCCAGCTGGCCCTGCACCGATGCCACCGCCGTGTCCAGCTGCAGGACGATGCCGGCCGCCAGCCCCTTGCTGCGGATATGGTCGACCGCCGCCGCGGCATTGGTGTTTTCGGCATGCACCGAAATGATATCGGCACCGGCTTCGCAGAACTGGTCGATCTGGTCCATCAGCACGGTGTCGGTGACCATCAGATGGACATGCACCGGCCTGTCGGTCAGCGGCCGGATCTGGGCAATCAGGTCGGGAAACAGCAGCATCGCCGGCGAGAAATGTCCGTCCGCCACATCGGCGTGATAGATGTCGACATATCTGTCAACGCGCGCCACGTCATCCGCCATCCTTGCCAGATCGGCAGACCACAGGGAAAATTCGGCAAGAAGCCTGTCCACGGGGAGGGCGGCAAGCATGTCGGCGCGTCTATTCATCACAAGATCTCCTTGAGGAACCCGCCGACAGCATCGCGGAATTCCATGACATACGCCTTGCGATTGTCCGACTTCGGAGTGATTTCGACAAGCTCTGCCTTTGGTATCTGTGCTGCAAGGGCCTTTGCCATGTCTAGCGGGTGCGCGAGATCGCGTTTGGTTCCGATCACCCGCGCGGGCACGTCTATTCGCGACATGGCATCGAGGCCGACCTCGAGCCCGTCCCCCGCGATCGCCGCCAGCAGTGCCTGTGTCTGGTCGATCGGCCGTCGGTCGAAGAACCCGTGATAGGAGTTCATATTGTCAGGTGCCGCGTCGGCAATTGTCTTCGCCATGACGGAGTCCTCGAACATCCAGCGTGCTGCCGCGGCGCCATATTGTCCGAGATCTCGTGCGATCTGCCGGTGCGGCTCCAGATTGGGTGGTGACGGTTCATCGACCCAGGCAGGACGGCCCAGCACCAGACCCGCCGCAAGTTCTGGCCGGCTCGCGGTCAGGCGAAGCGCAATGGCCGCGCCCATGGAAATGCCGCCAATGACCGCCGGTCCACGACCAAGCGCCTCGAGATATGCCGCCGCATCCTCGGTGAAGCGCCGGATCGAAAGCTCTTCCATAGCGCCGATGTCCGAGCCGCCATGTCCGCGGCTTTCCAGAGCGTGGCATTGCCATCCGGTATCATCCGGGAATACTTCCAGCGGTTGCAGCGCGTCGCCGCACAGCCCGTGAAGAAACAGGAATGGCCGCCCTGTTCCCGCGACCTTCCCCGAAAGTTTTAGGCCGCCGGTGGTGAAATAATCTGTGGGGATCGCGGTGGTCATGGCACACGCCCCTGCACCTGGCCGGTCAGGAAATCCGCCACGCCCGGCGCATCCGAGCGTGACATGCCGTGTGCAATCAACGGCCCGTCAACGCCGCACGCTTTCAACCCGCGCAGAAAATGCGACCAGTCGACAACGCCGTCTCCCGCCGGTGCGACCGTGCCGTCGGCATGCCGGTCCTTGGCATGTGCCAGCACGGTCATCGGGCCAAGACGATCAAGCGCTTCGTCAATTGTGCGTTCATGGCTGTCCGGTGCGGCATCTTCGATCAGGTTGGCCGGGTCGATGACGAACCGGATCGGCCCGCCCGGAAAAGCTGCCAGCAGATCAGCCGCCCGTCCGACGTTGCTGACGATATTGGCTGGTTCCGGCTCGACCCCGATCAGTACGCCATGCCGGTCGGCATGGTCGCAGATGATGTCGAATTCCCGGCACATTTCGTTCCAGCTCTGCGGCTCGTTATTCGACGGGTGGCGGCACCATTTGTCATGTGCGTGTTTGCTGCCGCTGCAGACCGTCAAGATATGGCACCCGATGTCATGTGCCCGTTCGCAAATGGCGATGAAGGCCCGCCGTCCGGCAGCAAGCCTTTGGTGATTTGGATCAGTCATATTGTAGGTGGCCGATATGGCTGCGATATCGATGCCTGTCGAGGCGCTGGCCTCGCGCACCTCCCGGGCGGCGTCTTCGGAAATGGTCTCGGGCAGTGATCCGAGGCCGGAACAGGCCATATTGTATTGCACAGCGCTGAAGCCGGCATCACGGCTTGCAGCGAGAACGGTGGCGGGGTCGTCGCCATCAAAGGTCTTGGCGAACACCCCGATCTGCATCAGATGGCCCCGGACACGTCGTCGAGGTTTACCAGCTTGCCCGTTGTGGCGGATTCGCCGATGGCAAGCATGGCCCTGACCGAGGCAATGCCGTCTGCGACATCCGCGCCGGCGACCGGCCTGTCTTTCAGCACCGCATCGGCAAAGCTCTCTAGCTGCCGCCGGTAGACATGTGAATCAGCCCCCAGAACGCGTGACGACGCGCCGGTGGATTCGCGGAAAATATCAACTTCGCTGGAGCGGAACAGCCACGGGTTGAAGGTTTTGGCAATGACGCTTCCATGCTCGCCATAGAGCTGGAAGCCCTCATGCCAGTCCATGCGGACGGCGACGGTCAGGTCCAGATGGCCGAGCGCGCCGTTGGCAAACTCGACATCGACAAACCAGCTGTAGGCGCCGAAACGCTGCAGGTGGCGGGCCTGCACGGCAATGATTTCGCCGCACAGATAGCGTGCTGTATCTACAAGATGGCAGCCATGCGCCAGCATGTAATATTGCTGCAGATCGGCTTTCGGGTCACGCGCCGGCCTGCGGCTTGCCGTGCTCCTGACGATCAGTGGCTGGACGGCATCCGTCATCGCGTAACGATGGGTCGAATCACAGTACCAGGCCTTGAAGGCCAACATGTCACCCATCTCTGTGTCGATAAATTCTTTTGCGCTTTGCAGGCCGGGATCGAACCGCTTCATGTGGCCGACCTGCAGTTTAAGCCCGCTATCGGCAACAGCGGTGTCAAGCGCCTCCACCTCTTCCAGCGTCACGCCGAGTGGCTTTTCACATAACACATGCTTGCCTGCCGCCAGTGCCTGGAGCGTCGCCGGAACGTGGAACGCATCTGCGGTGGCAATGATCACGGCATCGAGTTTCGGATCGGCCAGCATCTGCTCATAGGACTCGAAACATGTCTCGGCGCCATGGGTGACGGCAAACCGTTCGACCAGATCGCGGGCGACGTCGCAGATGGCATAGAGATTTGTGTTGCGGGCCTTGGTGACACTTTCGAAATGCCCGGCCTGGGCAATCGGGCCGCATCCGAGGACACCGATATTCAGACAGTTTTCCGGCTTCGCAGTCATCAGCATCTCGCCTTGCCTATCGCGGGTCAGGCAAGCTCGGGGAATGCCTGTCACGCAAATATTGGCATACAAACAACCCGGCTGCGCGGGAAATGTGTCGCTTCCTCACCCGCAGGATTCCCATGCGCTATTCCCAATCCCTGATTTTTGCACTACGGTTTTAAGCAATAAAGGGTCGCAAAGCGTCGAAAAACGATGCGCGAAGATCAACGACCCATAAATCAGTGGAGGAAAATAACATGACAATTCGTAAGAGTTTGTTGGGCTTAACGGCTGGCGCCATGGCGCTTGTCGGCGCGGCCCCTGCCGCCATGGCGGGTGAGTTTGACGGTGTTACCGTCAACATCCTGACCCGTCCTGGCTACGTCATCGCCGGCCGTTTGGTTGAACGTGGCGTCGAATTCCAGGAGGCAACGGGCGCAAAGATCGTTGTCACCGAAGTTCCCTATGCGGAAATTTTCCCTAAAATTCAGAGTGACTGGTCGACTGGTACGAACTCGATCGATGTCGGCGTATTCGCTGCCGGCTGGGGTGTCGAGCTCGACGCAGCAGGTCTGCTGGAGGATCTCGATCCCTACATCGCCAAGGACGACAAGATCGACCTTGACGACGTCGCACCCTATTTCCGTGAGTTCGGCCAGAAGGTCGGCGGCAAGACCAAGCTGCTGATGGTCGATGGCGACTTCCAGATGGTCTATTACCGCAAGGACGTTCTCGACGCTGCCGGTGCGCAGCCGCCGAAGACCTGGGAAGACTATCTCGATGTGGCGTCGAAAATTCATGGCAAGGACATGAATGGCGACGGCGAGGGCGACTTCGGTTCCTGTATCTTCAAGAAGCGTAATGCCCAGTCCTATTTCGCGATCCAGACTTTCGCCGCGCCGATCGTCCAGACGCAAGGCACTGGCGAGGGGTTCCACTTCAACAACGCCACCATGAAGCCGATCGTGAACAATGACGGCTGGAAGAAGGCGTTCGAGCTCTACAAGGAAACCGGCAAGTACGGTCCGCCCGAGGAGCTGAACCTCGACATCGGCGACACCCGTGCCCTGTTCAAGGCCGGCCGTTGTGGCCTGCTGGTAGAGTGGGGTGACCCGGGACCGCTGCAGCTTGACGATGACGCAACCGCCATCAAGGGCAAGCTCTATGCGATCTCCGGTCTCGGCTCGCGTGAGGTTCTGGACCGCGCCACAGGCAAGCTGGTTCCGGTCAGCAAGTCGAATGCGCCGCATTCGATCGACGGCATCAACTACGCCCCGTTCGCCGCCTTTGGTGGCTGGGCCGGTGCCGTTAACAAGCGTGCCGACCAGAAGACAAAGGACGCCGCCTATGCGTTCCTGTCCTATATGAACCAGTCCGCACAATCGAGTGTCGACGTGACCATCGGCGCCACGGGCTACAACCCGTATCGCCTGTCGCAGCTGTCCAGCCCCGACCTGTTCGTCAAGGCTGGCATGCCGCAGGCTCTTGCCGAGAACTATATCGGTGCGATCAACGGTGCTCTGAACAGCCTCAACATGGCCTCGGACATGAAAATCCCGGGTGCTCAGAAGTACACTTCGGTCGTTCTTGATACTGAACTGGCCCGCTATCTGGCAGGCGAGATTTCGGTAGATGAAGCTCTCGAGAACATCGAAGAGGGCTGGGAAGAAGTCACCGAAGACTTTGGCCGTGACGAGCAGATTGCTGCCCAGGCACTCGCGCTTGGCAGCTGATATCGGTCCTGATGTCATATCAAACCAATACCAGCCAGCCGGGGACATCCCCGGCTGGCATCTCATCCGCTGACCGGTGGCGCGAGTGGGTCGACCGCCACGCTGGCACTTTCTTCATTGCGCCTGCCGTCAGCCTTATTCTGATTTTTGCCATTTTCCCGACCATCTATTCGATGGTCTTCGCGGTTAGTCGCGTCCGCTTTACCGGTGACGGTCTGAAGTTCCGCTATGTCGGGCTGCGCAATTTCGAGAAGCAGTTTTTCGGCAGCAGCGATGTGCATTTCCTCGGCCGCACCGAGCCTTTCAGCATCTTCGGCATGCTCATCTTCGCCGTTATTGTGGTTGCCGTTCTCTGGTGGCTCTACCGCTCCTGGAAGACAGCGACCTGGGTGCGCATGCTTGGCCGCTCGATTTCCGCCGCCATGGCCATATTTCTTGGATATATCCTCTGTGCATCGCTGTTGTCGGGCAATGCCATCGGCACCCTCTACACAACGCTGTTCTATGTTCTATTCGGCTGTTTTGTTCAGTTTGTGATCGGCACCGGTCTTGCGTTCCTGTGCTCGCAGCCGATCAGAGGACGGAATTTTTTCCGGGTGCTGTTCTTCATTCCGCTGATGGTCACACCACTCGGTGTCGGCTTTGCAATGCGCATGATCGCCGATGTCACCAAGGGGCCGTTCGAGCCTATCCTTGGCGTGCTGGGTCTTCAGGACTGGGTATGGTCGGCAAGCCCGTGGTCGGCGCGTTTTGTGATGATGATCTGTGATTCCTGGCAATGGATACCGTTCATCTTCATCTGCATGCTGGCGGCGCTGGAAAATGTGCCGCGTGATCATGTCGAGGCGGCGCAGGTCGATGGCGCGTCCAGTTTCCATATTTTTCGCGAGGTGACCTGGCCGCAGGTTGTACCTGTCGCGGTGACTGTGCTTCTGATCCGCGCCATCGAGGCGTTCAAGATCATGGATCTGCCGAACATCATGACCGGAGGCGGCCCCGGGTCATCGACCGAGTCCATGACGCTGCATTCGGTCTATGTCTGGCGCGCCAACGACATGGGCTCGTCGGCGGCCATCGCCTATCTGCTGCTGATCCTGACCGTGGTGGTCTGCGCGTCCTTCTTTAACTATGTGGTCCTCGGACAGATAAGAAAGACACGGGCATGAGCGTCGCGCACACCAAATTCGACCTGCAGAGGCGCAGCTTGCTCGAAAAGATGTTCGAGCCACCGGCCGTCGGCAAGATGGCGCCGGTGGCCAAGGTCGTGGTCTACAGCTTCCTTGCTATCTGGTCGCTGTTCGTGCTGTTCCCGATTTACTGGGTGATCATCACATCCTTCAAGGATGCGGCGGCGGTCAATCAGGGTCCGAGCTATATACCGTTTGTGGATTTCCAGCCGACGCTGGATGCCTGGCGGATCAATTTCACCGCCGATCCCTATTGCGATATGGCTGCAATCGCCCGCCAGCTCTATCTGCTGGCGCATAACAGCTTTGCTTTTGTCCTGTCGCCGGTGGTCTCGATCCCGCCGATGGAGCCGCAGATCTGCAAGATCTACCTCGCCTTCACCAATTCGGTGGTTATCAGCATCGTCTCGACCATTTTCTGTGTTGCTGTCGGGTCCATGGCGGCTTACGCGCTCGCCCGGATCCAGTACCGGCCCAAATTCGGCAACATCATGATCTTCGTGCTGCTGATTGTCGGGGTCATTCTGGCGACCACCTATGCCGGCGTGCCCTGGTGGATGTCTTCGGCGGTGGCGCTGGCGTTGTTCTTCTTTCTTGCGCGCGCGCTCGGCCGCCACTTCAAAATGTCGCTTGGCAATGGCGATATCCTGTTCTGGATAATCTCGCAGCGCATCCTGCCGCCCATTGTGGTGGTGGTGCCACTCTATGTGATGTTCCAGGCGGTGCGCCTTCTGGACACGCATCTGGCGCTGATCCTGCTCTACGCAGTTGCCAACCTGCCGATTGTCGTCTGGCTGATGCATGACTTCTTCGCCAATTTGCCAATCGAGCTTGAGGAATCTGCACAGCTCGACGGCGCGACGCGGTTTGGAATTTTCTGGGAAATCGTGATGCCGCTGACACGGCCGGGTCTTGCCGCCACGACATTGCTGATCCTTGTTCTCAACTGGAACGAATATCTGTTCGCCGTATTCCTCTCGACCGTAAAGGTGCAGACCATGCCGATCATGGTTGCGGCCAAGAACACTGGTGAGAAAGGTGTGTTGTGGTGGGAGATGTGCGCCGTCACGGTGGTGATGATCATCCCGGTGATCATCATGGCGGTCCTGTTGACGCGGTTTATTTCAAAGGGCGTCCTTCTCGGCGCCGTGAAGGGGTAGGAGATGACAGACGGCAATACCAAGGCCTCGGTCAAATTTGACGCCGTGCAGAAGAGCTTCGGCAGCGTGAAGGTGCTGGAGGAGTTCAACCTCGAGGTTCAACCGGGTGAGTTTCTCGTGCTGCTGGGGGCATCCGGCTCGGGAAAGACGACGGCGCTTCGTATCCTGTCCGGGCTGGAGGCACCAACCGCGGGACGCGTGCATATCGGTAACCGCGATGTCACCGAAGTGCTGCCGAAATATCGAGATATCTCGATGGTGTTCCAGTCCTATGCGCTCTATCCACACAAGACAGTTGCCGAGAATATCGGGTTTCCGCTGAAGGTGAAGAAACTGCCGAAGGCCGAGATGGACGCGGCCATCCTTGATGCGGCGAAGCAGGTCCAGCTCGAGGCCTTGCTCGATCGTTACCCGCGCGAGCTGTCAGGTGGCCAGCGCCAGCGCGTCGCGCTTGCCAGGGCGATCATCCGCCGCCCGTCAGTGTTCCTGATGGACGAGCCACTGTCGAACCTCGATGCCAAGCTGCGCGGTCACATGCGGGCCGAGCTGAAACATATGCAGGGCACACTCGGCATCACCACGATCTATGTCACCCACGACCAGATCGAGGCGATGACACTGGCGCACCGTGTGGCCGTGCTGGAAAAGGGCGTGTTGCAGCAGCTGGCATCACCATCCGAAATCTACAACAACCCGGCCAATCTGTTCGTCGCACAGTTCATCGGCTCACCGGCGATGAATGTCATCCATGGCAGCCTCGAAGGTGCAAGCTTCCAGACCAACGGGGCCAAGGTGAAGACCAAGGTAAAGGGGCAGATCGCCAAGGCCGTTGCCGGCGTCAGGCCTGAGGATTGCAGCGTTACCGACCCGAAGAAAGGCACGATCAGCGGACAGATCTATACCACCGAGCTGATCGGCGACCATACGCTGGTCACGGTCAATTGGGGGGACGACCAGATCGTGGTGAAGGCGCACAAGGATTTTGACGGCAAGCAGGGGGACGCTGTTGGTGTCGTGCTGCCGCCGGAGAACCTGTATATTTTCGACGAGACAAGCGGCGAGCGTATTCGCTGATCCACGGGAGATTGAATGGCGGTCCGGATCGAGCTTCACCGTTCCAGCTTTGAAGACCGTGAACGCCGGCTTCTGGAGGCAGGCGAGTTCACCGTCTCGGCCTTCAGATATGATTCAGGGATCGAGGCGCTGCGTGTCCGCAATGCCCGCGGTGAGATCATTATACTGCCGTTCAAGGGGCAGCAGATCTGGCGTGCCGGGTTCGACGGCCGCGACCTGACAATGCGCTCGATGTTCGACGAACCCGTCGACACGCAGGTCTATCTGGAAACCTATGGCGCCTTCATGATCCATTGCGGTCTGGCAGGTCTCGGTGCGCCGGGCCCCGAAGATACCCATCTGCTGCATGGCGAATTGCCGAACGCGCCCTTCCAGCAAGCCTGGCTCGAGATAGACGAGGGCGAGGGAGTTGTGACGGTTGGCGGCAGCTACCGGCATACAGTCGCTTTCAGCACCAATTATCTGGCAACGGCAAGGGTTGCCATGACGGCTGGCTCCGCGCTTCTGGGTGTGTCTCTGGCAGTAGAAAACCTGAAGCAGACGCCGATGGAAATGATGTATCTCGCCCATGCCAATTTCCGGCCGGTGGATCATGGCGAGCTGCATTACACCGCATCCTATGATGCGGCTTCTGTCAGGGTGCGGACTTCCATCCCCGCGCATATCTCGCCAAAGCCGGACTATATGGCCTTTATCGAGGCGCTTGCCCAGGACCCGCTGCCACATCACCTGATGGACCCGTCGCTTGCCTTCGATCCGGAGGTGGTCTTCAGCATCGACATGATGGCGGATGGTGACGGGG
>JAKMFG010000164.1 GCA_022425565.1 Alphaproteobacteria bacterium | reverse complement strand
CTTTGTGAAATTTACTTTTTAATCTTCTGTTAGGTTGTGAATTTTCGTTGCTGGCGCCGCAGGCCTGCGCCCTTCATTGCCGGCATTGTTCCGTAGCGGCGGCATGGCACGCGGGAACGGCTGTTCGGGGCTATTGCCCAAACGATGCGCATGCGCGATGATCCTGCCTCGTTTGAACGAATTTTTCGGTAGCTGGATCATGAAAATCAGGGGCATTTACACGCCGGCCATTACGCCGCTGCGGCAGGATGGCGAGATCGACTGGGACGGGTTTGCCGCAATCCTTGAACATCTTGTTTCTGCCGGTGTGGACGGAATCGTCGTTGGCGGCACAACCGGCGAATATTATGCGCACAGCGCTGAAGAGCGACTGGAGTCGCTTCGCCGTGCCAAGGACATTGTCGGCACCAGGGCGGTCATGGTTGGGGGAACCGGTGCGATCCGCACCGAGGATTCGATCGAGCTTGCGACCGAAGTCGCCGGAATGGGATATGACGCGCTGCTGGTCACGACACCTCCCTATGCCCAGCCGACACCGCGCGAGAACGCGCTTCATGCGCTGGCGGTCGACCGCGCCGCCAACTTGCCGATCATTCTCTATAACTATCCCGGCCGGATGGCGGCCGAGATGAGCGAGGAATATCTGGACCGTGTCGGCCGCAGTCCGAATTTCTGCGCCATCAAGGAAAGCTCGGGCGACATCAACAGGCTCCACATGCTGGCGCGAGACTACCCGCATATCCAGACAAGCTGCGGAATGGACGACCAGGCGCTGGAATTCTTCGCCTGGGGTGCCGAATCTTGGATCTGCGCGGGATCGAACTTCGCGCCAGAGGCGCATATCGCCCTGTGGAAGACCTGCGTTGTGGATGGTGACTACACGCTTGGCCGCAAGATCATGTCGGCGATGCTGCCGCTGATGCGCACTCTGGAACAGGGTGGAAAATTCTTGCAATGCATTAAATATGGATGCGCCATTCGCGGGTTGCCGGCGGGGCCGCCGCGCGCGCCGCTTCGTGATCTGAACAAGGACGAAAAACGAAGCCTGGAACAGGTGATCAGGGTGATGGACCGGACCGTGAATGAACTGATGGCTGGTGCCGGCAAGGGAGGCAAATGATGTCAGAGTTGCTGACTCACGAGGAATACAAGGCAATCGCCGATGGGCTGACCCTGGCATCGACGGCGTTCGTTGATGGCGGTTTTCGCAAGGCGGCAAGTGGCGAGACATTCGACAGCATCGACCCGGCGACCGGCAAGCTGCTTGCCAAGGTGGCGGCCTGTGATGCCACTGATGTCGATTTTGCCGTCGGCAAAGCACGCGAGGCGTTTGATGACGGGCGCTGGCGCTGTCTTCATCCGGCTGATCGCAAGGAAGTGATGATCAGGCTCGCCAAGCTGATCCGGCGCAACCGGCACGAGCTTGCCGTTCTGGAATCGATCGATTCAGGCAAGCCTGTCCGTGATTGCGCGACCATCGATATTCCCGAGACCATCAACACGCTGATCTGGCATGCCGAGGCTATCGACAAGCTCTACGACCAGACGGCACCGGTCGGCGAGGATGCGATGGCGCTAGTCGTTCGCGAGCCGATTGGCGTTGTCGGCGCGGTCCTGCCGTGGAATTTTCCGCTGCTGATGCTGGCCTGGAAAATCGGTCCGGCGCTCGCCGCCGGTTGTTCAATGGTGGTCAAACCGGCGGAACAGACATCGCTCTCGGCACTCCGTGTTGCCGAGTTGGCGATGGAAGCAGGTGTGCCGCGCGGCGTTCTGAACATCGTGACCGGCACCGGTCCCGGTGCTGGCGAGCCGATTGGACTTCACCCCGGCATCGACATGGTGTCCTTCACGGGATCTACCGAGACCGGTCGGCGGTTCCTTCGCTATGCGGCGGATTCCAACCTGAAGAAGGTGGTTCTGGAATGTGGCGGCAAGAACCCGGCCATCGTGATGGATGACGCCGAAAATCTGGACCTCGTCGCCGAGCATCTGGTGAATGGTGCTTTCTGGAATATGGGCGAGAACTGCTCGGCCACATCGCGGCTGATCGTTCATGAAGATGTGCGCGAGGCGCTCATACCGAAAATTCTGGCACATGTGCGTGACTGGCGTATGGGCGACCCGCTCGACCCTTCGAACCACCTCGGAAGTCTGATTGATGACGAGCACTGTGCCAAGGTCAGCGGCTATCTGGCCGATGCCGGAAAGGGTGTCGAGACGCTGGTCGGTGGTACGGTCGAGGGCAATTATGTTGCCCCGACCATTTTCGACGGTGTGGCGGCGGACAGCCGTCTGGCGACCGAAGAGATTTTCGGTCCTGTCCTGTCGGTGATCACCGTGAAAAGCATCGAAGAGGCTGTCGCCATCGCCAATGACAGCGATTATGGCCTCGCTGCATCTGTCTTCACGGCACATGCCGGCCGGGCACTGCGTGCCGCGCGCGCCATCCGTGCTGGCACGGTGACGGTGAACTGCTATGGCGAGGGGGATATCACCACGCCGTTCGGCGGGTACAAGCAATCCGGTTTCGGTGGTCGTGACAATGGCATTCATGCCCATGACCAGTATTGCGAAATCAAGACCATCTGGGTCGATCTGTCGGACCGGCAGCCGGAAGAGGGGGTCGATGGCTGACCCCGCCAGCTGGCACAGCCATGTCTATTTCGACGCGGCGAGCCATCCCCGGGCCGAGGCGCTCGTTATGGCGATGCAGCGGAATTTCGGCCCGGAGGCCGACATTACCTGTGGCCGCTGGCACCACCGGCCAGTCGGCCCGCATCCTGATTTCAGCATTCAGCTGGAATTCCCGCATGAGCTGTTCGCGGCAGTGACCACATTCCTGGCGCTGAACCGCGACGGGCTGACCATCTTCACCCATCCAAATACAGGTGAAACGGTCGAAGACGAGCTTCGCGACCACCGCGATCACGCTATCTGGATGGGGGCGGTGCGGCCGCTGAAGCTATCGCTGTTCGGCGGCGAGGATCAGACCTAGGCTTGTTCTTCTACCGCGTGCGGTAGGCGATGTTCTTGGTCTGCACGTAGTTCCACAGCGCCTCGCGGCCCTTCTCGCGGCCATAGCCTGATTTGCCGAAGCCGCCGAAGGGTGTCTCCACCCCGCCGGCATACCATTCATTGATGAAAATCTGGCCGGCGCGGATGCGGCGGGCGGCGCGGTGCGCGGCGTCGATATCGGCAGTGAAAATGCCGCCGACCAGCCCGTATTCGGTGCTGTTGGCGATGTCTATGGCCTCGTCCTCGGACCCGGTCTTCAGCACCGACAGGACGGGTCCGAACACCTCGGTGCCGGCGATCTGCATGTCGGGGGTAACACCCGAAATCACCGTCGGCGCAAGGAAGGATCCCGGAAGGTTCAGCCGGCGCCCGCCGGTTGCGACCGTCGCGCCTTCGGCGGCGGCGGCCTCGACCAGCCCTTCGGCCCGGTCGCGCTGCGGGTCGGATACCATTGCGCCCATATTCGCACCGAATTCGCGGCGCTCGATCCCCGGGCCGACGGACAGGCTTTCGGCCAGCGCCACGCAGCGGTCGACGATTTCGTCATGTACTTCTTCATGCGCGATCACCCGCGACATCGCCGAACAGACCTGTCCGGCGTTGAAATAGATGCCCCAGCGAACCGAATCCATCACCGCGTCGAGATCGGCATCCGGCATGATGATGGCGGCGGACTTTCCGCCGAGCTCGAGGATCGCCGGCTTCACATTCGCTGCCGCTGCGGTGGCCACGCGAATGCCGGTTGCCACCGATCCGGTGAAGACGATATTGCCGATGTCCGGATGCGACGACAGTGCCGCTCCGGCCTCGTGACCAAGCCCGCACAGGATGTTCAGCGCGCCTTTCGGCAGGCCGACGGCCTCGGCCGCACGCGCGATCCAGATGTTGCTGATCGGGTCCAGCTCGGGCGTCTTCACAACACAGGCATTGGCCGTGGCCAGCGCCGCGGCGATGCCGCGCGCCGTCATTTCCAGCGGGTAATTCCATGGAATGATCTGGGCCGAAACGCCAAAAGGCTCGTAGATGGTGAAGTCGAGATAGTCGCCGCCCAGCGGAATCGAACGCCCTTCAACGGTTTCCGCCTGATTGCCGTAATATTCGAAATAGCGTGCCGCGCCGTCCGTCTCGACCAGCGCCTCCCAATAGGGCTTGCCTGATTCCAGCGTCAGCATCTCGGCGATTTCTTCACGGTTTGCCAGCAGGTAGTCGCCCATCCCGCGCACCATTCTGCCACGCTCGACAGGACGGATGGATGACAGCACGCCGCTTTCGTGACAGGCGAGTGCCGCCTTTACCGCACGGTCGATATCGGCGGCGTCTGCAAGGGCGATCTCGGCCAGTGGCTGGCCGGTGCCCGGGTTCTCCACTGTCAGTCTGCCGGCACCGCCATCGACCCAGTTGCCGTCGATATAGTTCTGCCAATAATCCTGTTTCAAGCTGGCCATGATCGGGCCCTCCCAAATTCCTGCGTTCAAAATCCCGCATTTGGTCGTGAAAAACGACGCCGCAACGTCGCACCGAGGCCAGTGTCTGTCAATTGGCGCGACTACATCTGTGGTGGTGAAAAACAGCATTGCGCCGAAAGGTCATCGCCCATGCGTGTGATTGTCATTGGAGCCAGCCATGCGGGCATCGGTTTCGTCGATGCCATGCGCCGCAATGGGTTTGATGGCGAACTGGTTCTCATCGACAGCCTTGTCGGGCAGCCGCTGGAACGCCCACCCTTGTCCAAGGCGTTTCTTTGCGCTGACGGTGAAGATGACGGCCGCTTTGCGCTTCGCAAGGCGGACTGGTTTGCAGATAACAGGATCGAGCTGATTGATGGCTGCCGGGTGGCGGCGATTCACCCCGATGCACGGCAGATCGAAACGGCCTCCGGCGAGCACATGTCCTATGACAGGCTGGTCCTTGCCATAGGGGCAACGCCGCGCCGGCTTCCCGCCGCCGCCCACATGAGCGGCGTTTTCGAGCTTCGTCATCCGGATGATGCGGCGGGTCTTCGCGCCGCTGCCGCCGATGCATCTTCGGCGATTGTGATTGGCGGGGGATATATCGGGCTGGAAGTGGCGGCGACGCTGGTGAAGTCTGGCAAGGATGTCACTGTGATCGAAGCAGCGCCAAGGCTGCTGGCGCGGGTGGCGAGCCCAGCGATATCATCCTTCTTTGCCGGCCTTCATGCCGATGCCGGAACAAAAGTGATTACGGATGCGGGGGTTGAGGACATCGCCGCCGACCAT
Organism: Alphaproteobacteria bacterium; assembly: GCA_022425565.1. Lineage (GTDB taxonomy): Bacteria > Pseudomonadota > Alphaproteobacteria > Puniceispirillales > Puniceispirillaceae > UBA8309. The sequence goes on along the minus strand of JAKMFG010000164.1, from coordinate 8,162 downwards.
GGCGGCTTCAGCCATGTGACGCTGTCTGACGGCAGGCAGCTTTTGGCTGACATGCTGGTGGTCGGCATTGGAGTGACGCCTGAGACAGCACTTGCCGAAAAGGCGGGTATAGAGACTGGCAACGGTATCCTTGTGGACTCCGACATGCAGACCAGCATGGCCGGGATTTACGCCATTGGTGACGGTGCGCTGCAGCGGGACAGCGCCTATGGCATCCGCATTGAATCCGTCCATAACGCGCAGGACAGCGCCGAACGCGCCGCTGCCACGATCAACGGCCATGCGCCGCCAGCGGTTCAGGCGCCCTGGTTTTGGTCTGAACAGTTCGGACTGCGCCTGCAGTCTGCCGGCATTGTCCCGGCTGCGGCCGATGATCTGGTGTGCCTTCGTCGCCCCGGAAAGCGGGCAGACGGCTTCTCGATCTGGAGCTTCCGCGGCGGCGAGCTCTGCGCGGTCGAGGCTGTGGGCGACCCGGCCGGTTACATGCTCGGCAAGGCCTGTCTTGAAAAGGGATTGTCTCCGACCCACGATTCCGTGACCGACGCCGCTTTCGACATGAAGGCTTTTGTCGCGGCAAAATAGGTTGCCTGACGACGTCCTTCACAGGCACTCTTCGAATTGCTTTAAATCAGGGCAAAATCAGGGATTAATCAAGATGCATTATGCAGGACGCCCCCAGTCGGATGCGGCGGCAAACGCGCCGGCTAGAGTGGATATGCGAAGCGATACCGTGACGCGGCCAACCGAAGGGATGCGCGCGGCCATGGCGGCAGCCGATGTCGGTGATGATGTTTATGGCGATGATCCGTCGGTGAATGCGCTTCAGGAAAAAGCGGCGAAGCTTCTTGGCAAGGAAGCAGCGCTGTTCGTTTCCAGCGGAACGCAGTCCAATCTCTGCGCGATGCTGGCACATTGCCAGCGCGGCGAGGAAATCCTGACAGGCCACGACTATCATGTCTTCATTGACGAGGCAGGCGGCGCATCGGTCCTTGGCGGCATCATGTTCGCACCGATCCAGACAGCGGCTGATGGCGGGCTCGAGCCGGACGCAATCTCACGCACTGTAAAACCGGATGATGAACATTGTGCCATCTCGCGCTTGCTGACGCTGGAGAACAGCTGGCATGGGCAGGCCATCTCGCTCGACCGGATCAATGCCGCAGCAATGCGTGGCCACGAACACGGCCTGATCGTCCATATGGACGGGGCGCGGCTGATGAATGCCTGCGTGAAACTGGGCGTTTCCCCGGCGGACATGCTGGCCGAGGTCGATTCCGTTTCGCTGTGCCTGTCAAAAGGGCTTGGTGCGCCGGCAGGATCGGTGCTTGCCGGATCAAAGGCGATGATCCGCAAGGCCCACCGGGTCCGTAAACTCGTCGGTGGTGGCATGCGCCAGATCGGGGTTCTTGCGGCAGCTGGAATCTACGCCCTTGATCATCATATCGACCGGCTTGCCGATGACCATGCCAATGCCTTGCGGCTTGCCGAAGGCCTGCAGAAGATACCGCAACTCGATGTGTCTCCGGACGAGGTTCAGACCAACATGGTGTTTGTCGGCGTTCCGGAAGGATCGAGTGTTCCGCTTCAGGCGCATCTGCTGGAGCGCGGCATCATGATCAATCGTAGCGAGCCGACTATCAGGCTGGTTACCCATCTGGACAACGGTATGGACGAGGTTGACCTGTTTGTAGAAGAGATGAAGGGCTTTTTTGCCTGATCTGTCCTTACCGGCGACGTAAAGGGAACAGACATGTCCGGTGTGACAGGCAGACTGCCGCGAAGTTTTTCGAAAGGCGGGATTGTCCGCCAGAGGTGACGATATGTCGATTGCACTTTCCCTTGGGCCGCGTGTCCGCAAAAGCCCGTTTTTCGAATCGACCCGCAAGGCCGGCCTCGCCGCTGCCAGCGTTTACAACCACATGTATATGCCGACAGGCTATGGCGATCCGGCAGCGGAATATGACCGGCTGGTCAACGGTGTTGCCATGTGGGATGTCGCCGTCGAACGGCAGGTCGCGCTGAAAGGCCCCGATGCACTGGCGCTTGCCCGTTACCTGACACCGCGTAATCTGGACGGGCTGACCATTGGCCAGGGCAAGTATGCTCCGATCTGCAATTACGAGGGCGCCCTGATCAATGATCCGGTGCTTCTTCAGGTTAGTGATGACGAAATCTGGCTGTCGATTGCCGACAGCGACATCAAGCTGTGGGCCGGCGGTATCGCAGGTGCGCGCGGCATGGATGTTCGTGTTTTCGAGCCCGATGTCTCGCCTCTGGCCATTCAGGGCCCGAAATCCTTTGATGTGGTCGCTGATATGTGTGGCGACTGGGTGCGTGATCTGCGCTATTTTGGTTTTCGCGATCATGACCTTGATGGCATTTCGGTGGTGGTGGCACGCTCTGGCTGGTCGAAGCAGGGCGGCTTTGAATTTTATCTTCGTGACGGAAGCAAGGGCGAAGAGCTGTGGAACCGCGTTGCCGAGGCTGGCAAGCCATACGGCATCGGACCCGGTACACCGAACTATATCGAACGTGTCGAAAGCGGCTTGATTTCATATGGTGCCGATACAGACGACATGTCTAATCCGTTCGAATACGGGCTTGGCAAATTTATGGATGTCGAACAGCCGGGTGACTTTGCCGGCAAGGAAGCACTGAAGGCCATTCGGGATGCCCGCGTAACACGCCGCTTCATGGGGCTGCTGATTGATGGAGAGCCATTCGCCGGAACCAATGAGTCGCCTTGGCGGTTGAGTGATGCAGACGGCAATGATGTTGGCTACGCCAGCGCCAGCGCCTATTCACCACGCGCACAGTCCAATATCGCTGTGGCGATGGTTGGTGTCGAGGCGATTGATGCGGGCAAGGGTGTCACGGTGCATGCGGGCTCTGGTGACCTGCACGCAAAAGTGGTGCCGCTGCCAATCGTCTGACCGGCAGCGGCTTTATCGTAAAGCAGGGTAGAAAGTCAGTCGACCAGCGTCAGATTGACAGCGGCAACCTTGCCGTTGCGCTGTTCGGCCAGCTCGTAGCCGACCCGCTGGCCTTCATTCAGACCGGTCAGGCCCGAATTCTGCACGGCGGTGATATGAACAAACACATCCGCGCCGTCGTCATCGGGATTAATAAAACCATAACCCTTTTGGGTGTTAAACCATTTCACAGTGCCTTGTGACATCTTCGTAGTCTCCTTGAGTGCCGGGACAGCCGCCGCTCCCAGCACGCTCCATTCTTCACATTTGAGATCACCTTTGCACGGGAAGCGGATCTAATATGAATTCGCGGCTGAGATAATTTGGGTGTCATCCAATCGCAAAGTCAATGATGCTAAGTGCGGCAAAACGTGTCCGGCAATGTGATGACAACCTGCATATTTTGCACAATTGATACAGGACAAAGGGTTAGCCAAGTGACAAATTTGCAACAGCCAATTGAATAAGCTGAAATTGCAGGAATTTGTTGAACAGCCAACTAAAATGATGTTCTCTGGACTGTGCCGTATTTACCACAGTACCACCCGTGACGAGGTGACCGGTGACCCCTGCTAGACTTGATGGCCGAGGCGCGGCTTTCGCTGCGCTTGCAGCGCTTTTGTGGGGGTTTGTTCCCGTCTATATCGGCTTGATCGGCGATGTAGATACCACCGAAATCGTGGTCCATCGGGCGTTGTGGTCGGGGGCTATCCTGCTTCTCCTGATGCTGCTGCTGCCAAAATTGACGGGCGGCATGACGGCGGTCTGGGATGCGTTGCGTGTGTCGCGCCTCCGGTGGGGATTCCTGGCATCTTGCGCGATGCTAACCATCAACTGGATGGTGTTTGTTCATGCCGTACAATCGCGCCAAGTGATTGAGGCGGCACTTGGCTATTTCATCTATCCCCTGTTCACTGTGGTGCTTGGAATTCTATTTTTCCGTGAACGGCTGGACAGATGGGGTTGGATTGCTGTTGCCGTGGTTGCAGCCGGTGTGGCGGTCAAGGCAGTCGGCGTCGGCGGCATCCCCTGGATTGCCGTCATCCTTGCGGTGTCCTTTGGCTTTTACGGCTTGATCCGCAAGCGCATGGGTGTCGATGTTGTCACCGGCATGTTTGTCGAGACAGCCATGCTGGTGCCGTTCTGTCTTGGATATTTGTGGTGGATGCAGGCGAGCGGCCAAACGATTTTCTTTGGTGGCGGCGCCCTCAATGTGGCTTTCGCGCTGCTCGCCGGAGTGATCACGGTGGTGCCGTTGCTGTTCTATCATGCTGGCAACAGTGTGTTGCCACTGAGTGTTGCCAGCCTGTTGTTTTATATCAACCCGACCACACAGCTTCTGATCGGGGTGTTGTATTTCGGGGCGGCATTCCCGCAGCGTGAAGCTGTTGTCTTCGGGCTGATCTGGACTGGGCTGGCGGTGTATTTCACCACCCGCCGCAGTCCGTTTTCAGGCTGATCAGTCGACGATCTTTGCCGTAACTATCTGATCGGGTGATGCCGGCGGCTCGCCAACAGCGATGTTGTGGACATTCTCCATGCCACGCTCCACCTGGCCCCAGACCGTATACTGGCCTGTCAGGTGACCACATCCGTCAAAGCAGATGAAGAACTGGCTGTCGCCTGAATTAGGGTTCATTGAACGGGCCATGCCAACGGTGCCGACACGATATTCATAATCGGTGAACTCGGCGTCGATCTTCTGGCCCGATCCACCCATTCCGGTGCCCTGCGGGTCGCCGGTCTGGGCCATGAAGCCCGGAATGACGCGATGGAAGATAATGCCGTCATAAAAACCGCTGTTGGCTAGCTCGGTGATCCGCGCGACATGGTTTGGCGCGAGGTCGGGCAGAAGGCGGATTTCCACCTGTCCTTGCGTGGTATCGAGAAGCAGGATGGATCCGGTATCGGCTTGTGCTGTTGTGCTCATGGTCAGAAAACTGGCTCCCAGTAAGGTCAGAAAAAGATGTCGCATGGATTGGTCCGGTTACGGTTGACGGGAAGGCGCTGCCTAGAACAGCGCGTCGATCTGGTCGTCGGACAGGTTGCCTGGCACGACCGTGATCGGAACACGGCAGTGGGCAGCACCCTTTGCCATCATGAATGTGATGAGTGGTCCGGCGGTTTCTGATTTTGTGTCGGCACCAAGCACCAGAAGGCTGATCTGCTTTTCCTCATCAATCAGGTTGAGAAGCTCGTCACTGATCTCGCCCTCACGAACATAGAGGATCGGCATGTCGCCGGTCAGCTCCTGCGCGTAGGTCGCATGGATGGCCATATTTGCCTCGGCTTCCTCTCGCGCTTCGGCGCGCATCAGTTCGCCGACACCGGCCCAATATTCGAATTCGGCCGGCGCGATGCAGTACATCAGGCCGACCTTGCCGCCGACAGCAATGGCGCGGCCGCAGGCAAACCTCAGCGCGTGGTGCATCTCTTCGGAGTCGTCGACCACCACAAGAAAGAGTGGATCTTTTTTCGCCAAAGCCTTGCTCCCTAACTCAGCCGCGCCTGAAGGCAACCGCGGCCAGCCAGCCCGACGCCACCGCGAAGGCGATGGCAAACAATCCGTAGAAGACCGGATAGTCATGCGCGAAACTGTAAATCAGCGCGCTCATTCCAGCCTTCCTGATATTCATATCGGTGACGCGTTCACTTAATGCAACGCCATCGCGAAAATGTAGGATACGAACGCTATAGTCGCCGGTAGGCACATTGCTTGGCAAAGTCAGCATGGTGCGGAACAGCATATCCTGCTGAGTGATGATCGAGGCCGGGTTTGTCTGCCACAACCCGTTCGAGGTCATGTTCCGCTTCAGGCCCGCATTCTGATCTGCCGTGCCGAGCTTGGCCATGGCAGGTTTCACAGCTGCTTTGGGTGTGCTGTCGCCATGCACGTTGCCGCCACCATCGACACCGGTGACCAGCTGCAGGCCGCCTGCAAGTGGCCCGATATCCGCTTTCAGGCGGGACTGCGCGTCGGCAATCTCGCTGAGTTCGGCAGTCGAAAACAGGTGATAGAAGCTTGGCGCCTGCTTCCACAGCAATGTTTCGACATTCACCCACACGCCGGCCCTCTTTTCCTTGCGCCGCTGGATGATGTCGTTTGTCGGCCCTTCTACGATCAGCACAAGCTCGTCGCCCGGAATGCCTTCATAGGCACCAAACAGCAAGAGCTCGGTGCCATGATAACCACTGGTAATATCCACATGGCTTTGGGACAGGTCGGCAACGAGCCGTGTCGGCGCGGCGTTGGCGGCGGTCGTGGCGACCAGTGCGATGATGGCAAACCAGATGCCGAGGATGACGGGCTGCAGTCGGGTCATCGCAGCAACTCCACCGACAGAAGGTCTTCAGGTCTGACCACGAGGTCGTATCCGATCTTGATACAGACGGCGAGAACCATCAGCGCCAACAATCCACGAAGCTGTTCACCGCGCAAAAGCGCGCCAGCCCGACTGCCGAACTGCGCACCGATGACAGCGCCGAATAGCAGCAGGCCGGCCAGAAGGAAGTCGACTGTCTGTGTCTGGATCGACTGCAGCAGCGTAACGTTGGCGGTCACAAAAATAATCTGGAACAGCGATGTACCCACAACCACCGAGGTTGGCATGCCAAGCAGATAGATCATCGCCGGCACCATAATGAAGCCGCCACCGACACCCATGATTGCAGCCAGAATGCCGACAAACGCGCCGAGAAGAAGCGGCAGGATCGCGCTGATATAGAGCTTCGAGCGGCGGAACCGCATCTTCAGGGGCAGACCGTGCAGCCAGTTATGCTGGTGAAGTTTGCCGCGCACAGCGCCTGGCTTGCGTGAGCGGATGATGGTGCGAACGCTTTCGGTCAGCATCAGCGAACCGATGATGCCAAGAAACACCACATAGGACAGCTGGATGACGAGGTCGATCTGGCCAATGGATTGCAGGAACGAGAACAGCGCGACGCGAAGTGACGATCCGATCACACCGCCAACCATCAGGATGCCGCCCATTTTGAAGTCGACATTGCCGCGCCGCATATGTGCAAGCACACCCGAAACCGATGATGCAACGATCTGGTTGGCTTCGGTCGACACAGCGACCGCTGGCGGAATGCCGAAGAATATAAGGAGCGGTGTCATCAGAAAGCCGCCGCCCACACCGAACAGGCCTGACAGGAATCCGACGCCACCACCCAGCCCGATGATGATGCCGATATGCATCGAGACTTCGGCGATGGGGAGATAAATATACATGGTCACTTGCCAGAAATAACGCGCCCTGAACCGGCACGGGGTCACGTCTGATTAACAGGCTCAGAACATAGGACGCCATATATTTCCCCACCCATGTGGATACGACGGGGAATGTTCTGGACCGGAAGTGAATTGTCGCAAAAGATACTGCAAACACCAGCGATAATTTTGTGGCCCGGTCTTTATGGCCCGATCGGGCTAGGGTGGCCGGTTGGTGATGCTCAGTGTCTGGTGCGCTGCATCACCGGGTCATCAGTGTAGATATGGCCGAGAAGCCGGAGGATACGGAGGACGTCGCTGTCATCAATTGAGTAATAGATGGTCTGGGACTCGCGGCGCGTTCGAACAATGTTGGCGCGTCGCAATCTGGCGAGATGCTGTGAAAGGGCGGACTGGCTGAGCGAGGCGATCACCCCCTCGAGTTAGGAGACAGATCGCTCTCGCCCATCGGAGAGTTCGTTCAGAATGCGCATGCGTTTGGCATTGCTCATCGCCCGTAGAACGGTTGTCAGTTTGGATTGTTCGCTTTCAATGTCGGGAAGCCGCGCCATGATCAGTTCTCTCCTTCACGTCGTCGTGCTCTGACCGGCGCAATGGCGTTGCACCCCGAGCCTGATGGTCTGTGGCGGCCTGGCAGCGCGGGTCTGGTCCATTGATGTGAAGACCATTCAGGCATGAAGAAATTTTGCCTCATTGACGATGCACCTCATCGACGACGTTGATGTGACTGTCCGCCGGAACAGCCCGTCTTCTTGTTTTCAGGTTTGCTGCCCGGTGACCCCGCCTGGTCAATTTTTGCCCGAAATCGGGAAGCTCTCTGCGGATTCACCGTGCCTGCCGCCTGTGTCCATTGCTGCGCCGGTGCTGACACCATGCCGTTGCCTGATGTTTTGTCCGACAGCCAAGGAGTGCATTTTATCTGCATGAAGTTATTAAAATGTTAAAATATCAATATG
>JAKMFG010000118.1 GCA_022425565.1 Alphaproteobacteria bacterium | reverse complement strand
GCCGAGATGGATCAGTGCGCGGGCTGCATCCTCGTTCATCCCCTGTGCCAGCGGGGTGACGCCGCGTTCGCCGCCGCTTGGCCCACCATCATTGAAACGGGCGAAGGCGGACAGCCAGTCTTCAAGCTCGTTGAAGAAACGGCCGATGGCCTGACCAAGCTGCAGGTCGAGAAATCCCAGGATCAGCGAACCTGCAAGGCCGAAGAGCGACGAGGAAAAGGCTGTCGCCATGCCGGACAATGGTGCATCAAGCCCGCCCTTGAGCTGGACCATCATCGCGTTGAAATCGGTGCCGGCGGTGTCAAGAGAGCCGACGACCAGTCCCACGGCCCCGATCGTCTGCAGCAGGCCCCAGAAGGTGCCCAGCAGGCCGAGAAAGACCAGTAGTCCGATCATATAGCGGGAAATTTCACGCCCCTCGTCGAGGCGTGCGGCAACCCCGTCGAGGACGGAACGCAGCGACAGTGCCGAAAGCTGGGCTTCCTGCCGCTGGTCGGCGAGCATTGCATAGACGGTGGCAAGCAGCACCGGCTTCACCTGTCTGTTGTCGAGCTTTCCTGTTTTCTGGATGGTGGTCAGCCAGCGCCGCTCCGGCATCAGCCGCAGGATCTGCCTGAAGCTGAATGCGATGCCGATGAACAGCGCGCCGACGATTACCCCGTTGAGCGCCGGGTTGCCCATAAAGGCCTGCAGCAGCGGTGCATGAAGAAGCGCCGCGATGGCGACAACCACCGCAAGAAATATCAGCATGCGTACAAGGTAGCGGCGCGGGTCGGTCATCATCGCCCTATCTCCTGTGGAATCATTCCGGCGCGATCATTGCGTGCTGCAACGTTGCGGAAAAGAATGGCAGGAATGAGGCCGCATGGCCAGCAGGGCAGGTCGTCATGACCTGAACGCAGCCTCTGGCAAGAGCAGGGTCTAGGCGCGCAGCCTGCGGATCAACTCGCCATGGATCGACGGGTTGGCAGCCACGACATCGCCGCTGTCTAGCGCCTTGTCACGCGACGCAAAGTCCGAGATGAAGCCGCCAGCCTCGCGCACCAGCAATACGCCGGCAGCGATGTCCCACAGGCTCAGGCCCTTTTCCCAGAAGCCGTCGAGACGTCCGGCCGCAACCCAGGCAAGGTCAAGCGCGGCCGCGCCGTTGCGGCGCAAACCCGAGCTGACGGACATGATGGTGCCAAGCTGCTTCTGGAATTCGGCATGGTCCTCGGCGCTACCCCGCCCAAGGAACGGGATACCGCAGCCGAAAAGGGAATCAGCCATGCTGCGCCGGCCAGATACGCGAAGCCGGCGTTCGTTCAGAAAGGCGCCCTTGCCCTTTTCAGCGTAAAAGAACTCGTTCTTGATCGGATCAAAGACACTGCCGGCCGTAATGCTCTTGCGGCCCTGCGCGTCGATTTCCATCACCGCGATCGAGATCGCGAAATGCGGGATGCCGTGAAGGAAGTTGGTGGTGCCGTCCAGTGGATCGACAACCCAGACCGGCACACCGGGTTCGCTTGCCTCGATAATGCCGCCTTCCTCGAGCTGGAATCCCCAGCCTGGTCGCGCCTTCGACAGCTCCTTGCGGATGGTCTTTTCGGCATTGATGTCGGCGCGGCTGACGAAATCCGCCGGCCCCTTGCGGCTGACCTGCAAATTTTCGACCTCACCAAAGTCGCGGAGCATGCCGCGGCTGGCATAGGTTGACGCCTTTTGCATGACGTTGATCAGCGCGGACTGGCTGGCCATGGATCATAATCCTCTAGTTTGTGTCGGGGCAGGCGCTGGAATCAGTCCTTGGCGCGCTCGACATAGCTGGCGTCTTCCGGACGCACGACGATACGGGTGCCGGCCTCGATATGCGGCGGCACCAGAACGCGCACGCCATTTTCGAGAATGGCCGGCTTGTAGCTTGACGAGGCGGTCTGTCCCTTGACCACGGCATCGGCCTCTACAACCTCCATCACGACCTTGTCGGGAAGCTGCACCGAAATCGGTTCGCCTTCATGGCTGGACACGGTGACGATCATGCCGTCCTGCAGAAAGGCGGCAACATCACCGACCATGGTGCTGGCGACGGCAATCTGCTCGTAGGTCTCACCATGCATGAAGACAAGGTTGTCGCCGTCGTCAAACAGGAAGCTGCATTCGGATTCCTCGAGGATCACGCGCTCTACCGTCTCCGAAGAGCGAAACCGCTCGTTCAGCTTGGTGCCGTCACGAATATCCCGAAGCTCGATCTGGGCAAAGGCGCCGCCTTTGCCGGGCTTTACATGCTCGACCTTCACCGCGGTCCACAGGCGCCCGTTATGTTCGATCACATTGCCGGGTTTGACGGCGTTACCGTTCAGCTTCATGACGTCCCTCTTGTCGCTTGATCATGCCTCGGCCCGCATTTCCGGCAGGCCACAACCATATGGCTAGAGTGTTTTGCCGATTTCCGCGGCGTTGTCCAGCATCCGGCACGAAAAACCCCATTCATTGTCGTACCAGGCCAGTACCCGCACGAGACGATTATTCATCACATGCGTTTGTGTCAGATCGGCAATGGAGCTGTTCGGGTCATGGTTGAAATCAACCGAAACCAGCGGCCTGTCATTGACTGACAGCACACCCTTCATCGGTCCTTCCGCCGCCGCGCGCAGCAGGGCGTTGATTTCATCGGTGCTGGTATCACGCTCGGCAGTGAAGCCAAAATCGACAACCGAGACATTGGCCGTCGGCACACGAATGGCCGACCCGTTCATCTTGCCCTTCAGATGCGGCAGCACCTCACCGACCGAACGCGCCGCCCCGGTCGAAGTCGGGATCATCGACATCGCCGCCGCCCGCGCCCGGCGCAAATCCTTGTGGCTGGTATCAAGTGTCGGCTGGTCGCCGGTGTAGGCGTGGATCGTCGTCATGTAGCCGGCCTCGATGCCGACCGCGTCAGACATCACCTTGGCAACCGGAGCAAGGCAGTTGGTCGTGCAGGATGCGTTGGAGATCACCAGATGGTCGGCGCTGATCTGTTCGTGGTTCACGCCATAGACGATGGTTGCATCGGCCTGCTTGCAGGGCGCGGATACCAGAACGCGCTTCGCGCCGCCGGCAAGATGCGCTGCCGATGCGTCGCGGTCATTGAAACGGCCGGAACATTCAAGCACCACATCGACGCCATGCTCACCATGCGGTATGGCCGCCGGATCGCGTTCATGCGTCATTGCAATGCGGCCGGTACCAACATCCATCCAGCCCTCGCCGAATGTGATCCCGCCCTTTGCGCGTCCATGGACCGAATCGAACTCGTAGAGATGCGCGGATGCCTCTACTGGCCCGGGTGTGTTGATCAGGACGATCTCGACGTCACCCCTTCCGGACTCAACAAAGGCGCGGAGTACCATGCGGCCGATCCGGCCAAAGCCGCTGATGGCTAGTCTTGTGGTCACTTGGGAATCCTCCGGCGGAGTGGTTGTTTCGATCTGTCCTGACGCGGCTCAGGTGACACGCGCTTTTGCGGCGGAGACGACGGCGTCGGCAGTGATCCCGAAATGCGGGAAAAGATCTCCGGCAGGTGCCGAGGCCCCAAAATCATCCATGCCGACAAATGCGTCCTTCTCGCCAAGGATCCGATCCCATGGCTGGCGGATGGCAGCCTCGATGGCAATGCGTGGCGCGGTGCCGAGGACCATCTTCTGCCATGCGGCATCCTGCTGCCAGAATAGCTCCATGCAAGGGACCGAAACAACCGTCGCGGCAATGCCGTCGGCGGCCAGCATCTCGCGGGCCGACATGGCAATGCCGACCTCCGAGCCGCTCGCCAGCAGCGTGACCTGCCGACCCTCGGCGTCGCCTGCGGCGATGTAGGCGCCGCGTGCCGTCATGTTCTCCGACAAGTCGCCGAGCCGGAACTGCTCCAGCCCCTGACGGCTCAATGCGAGGACCGAGGGTGATTCCTCGGCAGCAAGCGCACATTGCCAGGCTTCTGCAGTCTCCACCGCATCGCCGGGGCGGAACACCAGCAGGTTCGGGATTACCCGAAGTGCTGCAAGATGCTCGACCGGCTGGTGGGTCGGTCCATCCTCGCCAAGGCCGATGGAGTCATGCGTCATTACATAGACAACGCGCTGGCGCATCAGTGCGGAAAGGCGGATCGACGGGCGACAGTAATCGGTGAAGACAAGGAAAGTGCCGCCATAGGGGATGGCCCCGCCATGAAGCGCGATGCCGTTCATCGCCGCTGCCATGCCATGCTCGCGAACACCGTAATGAACATAGCTTCCGGCGGCATTGTCACGACCGTAGGAATCCTGGCCACCGACACGGGTGTTGTTCGATCCGGTCAGGTCGGCCGAACCGCCCATCAGCGACGGGCAGGCCGGCAGGATCGCCTCAATGGCCTTCTGGCTGGCAACTCGGGTGGCGAGCTTCTGCGGTTCAGCGGACAGGCTCTGCTTCCACGCACCAACGGCCTTGTCGATGGCAGTATTGAAATCACCTTTCATCGCGGCATCGAAATCCGCGCTGTCAGTGGCGTCGTGACGTGACTGCCAGGCCTCGCGCGCGGCGTTGCCGCGGCTGCCGACGGCGCGCCACGCATCATTGATCTCGGCCGAAATTTCGAACGGCGCATGCGCCCAGCCAATGGCGGCGCGTGTGCCTTCAATCTCCTCGGCACCGAGAGGGGCGCCGTGCGCACCAGCAGTGCCGGCCTTCTTTGGCGCGCCGTAACCGATCACGGTGCGGCACCTGATCAGGCTTGGCCGTGCGGCATCGGCACGGGCCTCGGTGATCGCTGCGGACACGGCATCCATGTCATGGCCGTCCACCGCGAGCACCTGCCAGCCATAGGCTTCGAAACGTGCGGTTGTATCCTCGGAGACGGCGAGATCGGTGCTGCCGTCGATCGAAATACCATTGTCGTCGAACAGCACGATCAGGCGCGACAGCCCCATATGGCCGGCCATTGATGCTGCCTCATGGCTGACACCTTCCATCAGGCATCCGTCACCGGCAATGGCATAGGTAAAGTGATCGACGAGGTCGCGGCCGAATTTGGCGGCAAGGTGATGTTCCGCCATCGCCATGCCAACCGCATTCGCGATACCCTGGCCCAGTGGGCCGGTGGTGGTCTCGATGCCGCCTGCATGTCCAGCCTCGGGATGACCGGCGGTGATCGCGCCTAGCTGACGGAAATTTCGAAGTTGATCCATCGTCATGTCGGCATAGCCGGTCAGGTGCAGCAGCGCATAAATCAGCATTGATCCATGTCCCGCAGACAGCACGAACCTGTCACGGTCCGGCCAGTCAGGCGCGCCGGCATCGAATTTCAGGTGATCCGCAAACAACGCGGTTGCCGCGTCCGCCATACCCATCGGCATTCCGGGGTGACCTGATTTCGCAGCCTCGACAGCGTCCATTGCCAGGGCGCGGATGGCATTTGCCATGTCCTGACGCGCGGGATTGTTGGGCATGAATGTCTCCTTGAAGGGGGTCTGCTCACGGGACCGGCCCGGGGGCGCAATTTCTGCGCGCAATCTGCCTTCACAGACCCGATTCGTCAATCTGCGAGTCGCTGCCTTTGTATGATTTGTGGCAGTGCCAAATGCAAAATAACAAGGAATTTCCGTCCTCTGAAAATGGGGCTTTATTTGATGGTTCACATCGGGCAGTTTGGATTTTGCCCGGGCAATGGCCTTTGCCCGGCCGCGTGCCCGCCGCACGGGCGTGCATCCGCCAGAGTGATTCGCCAGATCGTATCGCCAGTCAGATGCTCGCCGAGACCGGGGTCGCGCGTCCCGCCGCCGTGCAGATAGAGGAGCCTGCCCATGTCGCGACTAGCTGATGCCGAAAGCAAGCTGGCAGACGCCCTCGAGGCGCTCGAGACAGCCATTATGTCCACCGGCAAGGACGCAGCTCCGTCGAACGGCCTGCCGGACAGTGCCATGATCATCAGCGAGATCGGCCGCATCGACGCGCAGCTCGCCCAGGCTGTGGAGCTGCTTGCCGACATCCGCCGCGGCACGGTGTCCGAAGGGGGCACCGCATGAACCAGTCGGTTGTCACGATCCGCCTGAACGGCACTCCGTACCAGATTGGCTGTGGCCCGGGCGAAGAGCCCCGTATCGAGGCGCTCGGCAAGGATATTGAAGAGGTGCTGCAGTCACTGGTCGGGTCAGTGGGCCAGATCGGCGAGGCGAGGCTGCTGGCGATGGCCGCGCTGATCCTTGCAGATCGCGCGCAGGATACTTCGAAATCTGCCGTCAATGGCGACGGTGACGACGCGGCTGCAAGCGATGACGCCGCCGCCGCCGCGCTCGAGCGTGCCGCTGACCGGATTCTCGAGCTTGCATCGAAACTGTCTTCAAACTAAATAGACGGGGTGCGACGACTGAGCCTCGCGTTTGGATTTTCGATCCCTGGGGCCATAAATCATCTCTCGGGAGCTGCCTCTGGCTGGATCGTGGTCCGGTTATTCGCGGTGCCCACCTGCATTGCAGGTCACAGAGGATGAAGCTACCGACGGTTGTCTTGGTCGTCGCCGCCTTCCTTGTCCTAAGTGCCAGTCAAGTGGCCGCGCCATACCATTATGTCTGACTCCTCGATTGATCCCGCAGCTGAAAAGGCCGCTCTTCGAAAAGATGCCGGCAAGGCCCGTGCGGCACTTGCATCGGCAGACGTGGATGCTGCCGGCAGGCTGGCCGCGCAGGCCGGTATTGTCGCTGAAATCGCCACGTCCCTGTCAGGAGAGGATACCCCGCACAGCAGCAGTGACGCGCCGGTCGTCGCCGCCTATCTTCCGATCCGGTCCGAGCTGTCCCCGCTGCCATTGATCGCGGCGCTGGTGGCGCAGGGTTTCGTCACGGCGATGCCTGTGACGCCGGAGCCCGGCAACCCGCTCCTGTTCCGGGCCTGGGCCCCTGGCGCGCCGCTTGCCGAAGGCCCCTACAATACCGAACAGCCGCCAGCCGATGCCGCCGAGATGATCCCGTCTGTGATCCTCGCGCCAATGCTGGCTTTCGATAAATCCTGCTGGCGCCTTGGCTATGGTGGCGGCTTCTATGACCGGACCCTGTCCGGGTTGCGTGCCGCCGGCCGCCGTGTCGTGGCGCTTGGCATCGCCTATGACGGCCAGCTTGTGGACAAGGTGCCGACCGGCCCATATGACATGCGATTGGACGGGGTGCTGACCCCGTCCGGCCTTCGTTCGGCCGGCTGACTGCCTCGAGGAGAGTGTTGATGCGTGTTTTGTTTCTGGGGGATATTGTCGGCCGCGCCGCACGCCATGCCGTGATCGAACATGTGCCTGCGCTGCGGTCCGAGCTGGGCCTCGATTTCATTGTCGTGAATTGTGAGAACGCCGCCGGTGGATTTGGTGTCACCCCGGCCATCTGTGACGAGCTGTTCGCCTGCGGTATCGATGTCTTGACCACCGGAAACCACGTCTGGGACAAGCGCGAAATCATTCCCTATATCGAGGCTAACCCGCGATTGCTTCGTCCCATCAACATGGCCGAGGGAACGCCCGGAAACGGAACGGTCCGGGTCACCAACGACGCTGGCAAGCGGCTGGTCGTGGTGAATGCCATCACCAATCTGTTCATGAATGATTATGACCCGGTCTTCCCGGCGGTGAACGGCGCGCTGGTACGCAACCAGCTTGGCCGTGACGCCGATTTCATCATGATCGACCTTCATGGCGAGGCGACGTCCGAAAAGATGGCGGTTGGCCATTATGCCGACGGCCGGGCTTCGCTTGTCGTCGGGACCCATACCCATGTGCCGACAGCAGACCACCAGATTCTGGCAGGTGGCACGGCTTTCCAGACAGACGCCGGAATGTGCGGTGACTATGACAGCGTGATCGGCATGGACAAGCAGGCAGCCACCGCCCGCTTTACCGGCGAGACCGCGCCCCGCCTGTCGGTGGCGGTTGGCGAGCCGACCTTGTGCGGACTTCTTGTCGAAAGCAATGACGAGGGGCACGCCGTTTCGGTGGAGCCGCTGCGCCGCGGCGGACGCCTGTCCGCGGTGACACCCGCCTGATCATCATCTGGAACAGGCTTTATCGACCAATCTCATCGACAGATCCTATCGACTCTGGCGCAACCTGCGGTGAATTTGCTATAGCAACACTGTCGGTTCGAACGGATACACATCTTGCAGCTACGGAAATACAGGAACCATGGCAGGCCACAGTAAATTTAAGAATATCCAGCATCGCAAAGGCGCTCAGGACAAGAAGCGCGCGAAAATCTTCGGTCGCCTGATCAAGGAGCTGACTGTGGCCGCGCGTGGCGGCACTGACGCGGCTTCCAACCCTCGTCTTCGCACGGCGCTGGCGGCGGCACGCGCTGCCAACATGCCAAAGGACAATATTGATCGCGTGATCAAGAAGGCCGAGGGCGGCGAGGGCGAGATCTATGACGAGATCCGCTATGAAGGCTACGGCCCGGGCGGCACCGCGCTGATCGTCGAGGCGATGACCGACAACAAGAACCGGACCGCCTCCGAAGTACGCGCCGCTTTCTCGAAATTCGGGGGTTCGCTTGGCGAGACCGGGTCGGTCAGTTTCATGTTCGACCGGGTTGGCCAGATCATCTTTGCCGCCGATGTGGCAGACGCTGATTCCATGTTCGAGGCGGCACTCGAGGCCGGGGCCGATAATGTCGATTCCGATGATGAAGGGCACGAGATCACCTGTGCGACCGAAGATTACAACAGCGTCGTCGAGTCGCTGGAAGCCAGCTTTGGCGCGCCGGCGGAATCCGGCCTCGTCTGGAAGCCGCAGAATACCATCGCGGTGAACGAGGCTCAGGCCGGCACGCTGATCAAGCTCCTCGACATGCTCGATGATAATGACGATGTGCAAAACGTGTCGTCGAATTTCGATATCTCCGACGAGATCATGGCCAAGCTGGCCTGACCGGATGGTGGCGGA
>JAKMFG010000115.1 GCA_022425565.1 Alphaproteobacteria bacterium | reverse complement strand
TCGCTACGCTTCTGGTGCTTCTGGCGCTGTTGTGTGTTTGGCTGCTGATCAGGCTGCGGCGCGCGCGCTTGGCGAAGGCTGCAGACGCGGCGTTCTCGCCCGAAATCACATTCGATGACATCACTGCAGAGGCTGCCGCCGCCCAGCCCCGTAGGAAAGCCGAGCCCGAAATCGAGCCCGAAATCGAGCCCGAGCCCGTCCCGCATGCGGCCCACCAGGAAATGGGGGCACATTCGGCCAACGCAGTATCAGAAGCGGCCACAGGCGAGGCTGAGACGCCGAGTGATGGCGAAAGAGGCGAAGCTCCAGCCGGCAGTTTCCGGTTTTTCAAGCGCAAGCCGAAAGTGGATGCAGATGGTGCATCTTCCCAGAGCGTGGAGGATGATGTGTTCCTGCTGGGGCTGGAGCAGGAAATGCTCGCCACACGGCAGCTTTACCTCGACGGCCTGATCACCAAGGAAGTCTATGTCACTGAAACACGGGCGCTGTATGACAAGGCGCAAAGCCGGATGACGTGAAGCTCTATCTGTTAGCGGTATTAAAAATGGCGGCAGTTTCGACTGCCGCCTTTTCTTTTTGCCTGTCGCGGGAATTCTTTTCCGCGGCGCTGGCGCCTTTTTGTGCGAACCTGGTTTACGGGCCTAGTTCACGGACCTGACTCACGGGCCTAATTCACGGGCCTAGTTCACAATGTTCCGACGGTTTTTCTTGCGGAAGGCCGAGTGTGGCTGGTTCTCTGCGCTTGGGTCGATCACCGTCGGAGCCATGAAGATCAGCGTTTCCGAGAGGTTGGACGAGAATCCGTCAGAACCGCCGAGCAACGGCGACAGCGGCGCGAGGTCACCGGTAGTTCCCGGCGCTCCGGAAGTTGCTGTTGCCTCTTCGTTCCTTGTCAGGCCGGCAAGGACTACAACATCGCCTGGAGAGGCCCAAAAGGTTGTCTCGATTTCATCCGAAGTGCGGTCAGATAGCTCGTCCACTTGGGCAAGGTTAACATTGAACCTGGTGTCAGTGAGCCTGACGTCCAGTTTCACAGTGTTGTTGAGGCGGTTAATGTCAACCTTTTCGATCTTCAGCTCGAACGGTGCATTGTACTCTACTCGCTGACCGGCGACAGAATTGTTGTCGGCATCAAGGATGGCAGGGCCCGGCACGCGCGCGATTTGGTCCCGCTTGATGGTCGCATCCTGTCCTGCCGCGACCAGAATAGTCGGACTGGAAATCACCCGGCCAAGTGCGTTTGACTCCAGGAAGTTCAAGAGCAAGCCGAGTTCATCATTTGGTGAGTTGAGGTCAAGGGCGAAACTGCCACCTGTGGTGGCAATAGCATCTGTCGCAGCGCGAGCGACCTGAGATAGCCGCGCTTCCTTAAGCCCGTTTCCACCGGCTGCCGGATCAATTGACAGGATGGAGTCGATTTGCCGCGAGAAGTCTCGCGATACGGTAATCAGGAAGATTTCAATCAGAACCTGAAGCTCAGGAACGTCATATTGTTCGACAAGCCTGACGACAAGATCGTTGTCTTCACGCGTGCCGATCACTGTGATGCCCGTATCATCGGGAAGGATAATGGGTACGGACGGTGCTGGATTTGTGGTCCCGCAATAGCTTGGTGTATCGGAGCCAGGGCTGTCGGCAACATCGTCATCGCTTGCCTGTGGCGCGGCATCGGCATTCGGGCGCGTCTGAGTGAAAAAGTTGTTGACCTTCCCGACTAGTCCGGTCGTGGTGTCAGTGCCGTCAATTATCACGGCGTTATAAACAGCGACCTTCTCCGTAAAAATCTCCTGACGCGGCCAGATGCAGCTGTCCTCGGAGAGAATATTTTTCAGGTCTGGTCGTCCGATAAGATCTGACATGCCGGCGAGGGCAGCCAACTCGTGCTGGCCGGCTAGCTTGACCTGGGTTGCGCTGTCGAAACCGGTCATCTGCGCACGAAGGGCGATCGCCCTTTTGGTCATATCCGCAATCAGTGTGGATGTATCCTCTCCGCCCGGTGCACGCGAGATGGAATCCATGCCGATCGCAAAGCCTTCATCATCACCGCTGAGAAGAAGCTGCACATATCCAAGGATCTCAATTACACGCTCACGGTCGCCGCGCACCTTGTCGAGTGCTTTCCTGTCGCGCAGGACAGCGTTATAGGCTTCGATCGATCTCTTGATATCGGTGATGCGGTTGTCGAATTCGGATTGGGTATAGACCTGTGCGACCTCGATAG
>JAKMFG010000113.1 GCA_022425565.1 Alphaproteobacteria bacterium | reverse complement strand
GTTACCGCTCTGCAGGCACAGTTGAATTCATCGTCGGCGCTGACCAGGATTTCTACTTCCTTGAGATGAACACACGCCTTCAGGTTGAGCACCCGGTGACCGAGATGGTCTATGGGCTCGACCTTGTCGAGAAGATGATCCGCATTGCCGCCGGCGAAGAGCTGGGCCTGACCCAGGATGACATCAAGGCCGACGGCTGGGCCGTCGAGGCGCGTGTCTATGCCGAGGACCCGGCGCGCGGCTTTCTTCCCTCCATCGGCCAGCTGGTGCGCTATCGCGAGCCGGCAGGCGAAGGTGTACGTGTGGATTCCGGTGTCGATGAGGGCGGCGAGATCTCGATGTATTATGACCCGATGATTGCCAAGCTGGTTGCCCACGCGCCGACCCGCGAGGCTGCCATCGACAGGCTGCATCTGGCGCTTGACCATTACGAGATCGATGGCATCGTCAGCAACCGCCAGTTCCTGTCGGCGGTTCTGGAAAACGAGTCTTTCCGCAGTGGCGACCTGACGACCGGCTTCATTGATGCCGAGTTCGAGGGCGATTTTGTAGCTGGACCCCCCTCTGATTCTGCGGCGGCAAGGCTTGTCGCGCTCGGCACCGCTATCATCGCGCTGCAGATGGAGGAACGTCACGCCGGCGATCCGGACACCGGTTTTGTCGTGATCAGCCAGGATGGCAATCGTCGCATGGTCGAGCTTGGTCATGTCGCAAACCGCAGCGCCAAGCTGACAGTCGACGGCAAGGGCTTTACGCTTCTTGGCCTGCTTCAGGCGCCAGTCTATCTGTTTGACGGCACGATCAATGAGGAACCCGTCGCCGTTCAGGTCCGCCAGTCGGGTCACAAGGTAGTGCTCACACACGGGTCGGCACGGCTTGCGCTGACAGTGCTTCCGGCGCGTTTCGAGCCGATGCTGGACCATATGCCGGTGGCAGCCGAGGGGGCTGGTGCCGATGAAATCACCGCGCCGATGCCGGGCCAGATTACCCGCATCCTTGTCGAGGTCGGGGACGAGGTTGTCGAAGGTCAGGATGTCGCCATCATCGAAGCGATGAAGATGGAGAACGTGCTGTCAGCCGAAGCGCGTGGCACGGTTCGCGAGGTTGCCGTCAAGACTGGCGACAATCTGAATGTCGATGATCTGATCCTTGCGCTGGATCTCGCCGAGGACAGCTAGTCCGATATCAGAATCTGCTCGGTGAGCGTGGCGATCCAGGCCGCGCCACTGCCCAGAATGTCGTCATTGAAATCATAGTCACTGGCGTGAAGCGGCCGTGCGGCCGCCCCGTCGGTGCCGTTGCCGATCAGCATGAAACATGCCGGTACTGCGCGTGCCATATGGGCGAAATCCTCGGAAAACAGTTTCGGGTCACAGGCCGGGTTCACCCGGTCCTCGCCGGCGATGGCGCGGGCTGCCGCTACTGCAGCGCTTGCTGCCTCATGGTGGTTTGCAAGAGCGGGAAACACGGTGTCGTAATCGACTTCGATCTCCACATTGTGAGTTGATGCGATGCCGGCACAGATGCGCCGCATGGCAGCCTCGATGGCGGTGTTGGTGTCATCGCCAAGCGCCCTTGCATCCCCCTTCAGCACAGCGGTTCCGGGAAGTACATTGCGGCGGCCGTCGGTGATGAATTCGGTGACCGAGACGACGCCGTTGCGCGCAGGGTCAAGGTTGCGCGAGACGATCCCCTGAAGCGCGGTGACAAGCTGTGCACCGACATAGATGGCATCCACGCCCATATGCGGCATCGCGGCATGGCCGCCGCGTGCCTTGATGGTGATCTCGAACAGGCTTTCGCTGGCGGTCATGGCGCCAGCCCTCGTGGCGAAGCTTCCAGCCGGCATGCCGGGGATGTTATGCATCGCAAAGACGGCATCCGCCCCGAAGCGGGTAAACAGCCCGTCATCGATCATCGCTGCTGCGCCAAGCCCGTGCTCTTCATTAGGTTGAAAAATGAAGATGGCACGGCCATTGAAATCACCATGCCGCGCCAGATGCGCCGCAGCGCCGAGCAGCATAGAGCTGTGCCCGTCATGGCCGCAGGCATGCATTACGCCGTCATGTTCGGAACGCCATTCGGGATTGCCTGCCTCGGTGATTGGCAGCGCGTCCATATCCGCACGGAAGGCCACGCTGGCCTCTCCGTTGCCGCGCTGCAGGACGCCGACGACACCGGTGCCGCCGATACCCGTATGAACCTCCAGCCCGAATTCCCGCAGCAGTTCGGCAACACGCGCCGAGGTGCGGTGTTCGTCAAAGCCGAGTTCCGGATGCCGGTGGAAATCCCGCCGCCAGTCCGTCATGTCGGCAACAAGTTCGTGAGAGATCATCGGTGTCGTCATGCGGCGTCCTCGCGGATCATGTCTGATGCCTTTTCGGCAATCATGATGGTCGGGGCATTGGTGTTTCCGGAAACAAGCGCTGGCATGATTGAGGCATCGATGACGCGCAGCCCGTCAATGCCGTGGACCCGCAGACGCGTATCCACCACATCGCCCTGCTGCGCCGACGGGCCCATCCGGCAGGTCGAGACAGGGTGATAGAGCGTCACCCCGGTGGCCCTTGCATGCGCCAGCAGTGCGGCGTCGTCATCGGCATCCGGCCCGGGCTGCATCTCGTGCATCACATGTGGTGCCATGACGTCACTCTGCATGATGTCGCGGGCAATCTTCATGGCCGCGACATGGACCTGGCAATCCTCGTCCGCAGTCAGGTAATTGGGCTGGATCAGCGGGGCCTTCATCGGGTCGGGACCGGCGATATGGATCGAACCGCGACTTTCGGGACGCAGCATGCATGGCCCGAATGTGATGCCGGGGAAGGTGTCAAACTGGCGTTTTTCGGGATTGGCGAAGCTAGCATTGGCGATGTGATACTGGATATCCGGGCCGGCTAGCCCCTCGCGGCTGCGCACAAAACCGCTCAGCATGCCGGCTGGCATCGACAGCACGCCGCGCCGGGTCAGAAGGTAGCGCATGACCTCGCTGACAAGGCCGAACCCGTGGGCCAGCTTGTTGATAGAGATATCGCTCTTCAGCCGCCATGACAGCCGCGAGATGTAATGGTCGTGGAAATTCTCACCGACACCGGCGAGCGCATGCCGCACAGCGATGCCGTGCGATGCCAAAAGGTCCGGATCGCCGATTCCCGAAAGCTCGAGAATCTGCGGTGACTGGATGGCACCGGCTGACAGAATGACCTCGCGTCCGGCGTGAACTGTCTGGTTGCTTCCGCGCCGGCGGAAGGTAACCCCAGTGGCACGCTGGCCGCCGCCAGCCTCACCCTCGAGGGTAATGCCGGTGGCGTGGGCATGGGTGATCACGCGAAGGTTCGGCCGTTTGCGGGCATCTTCCAGATAAGCCTTCTTGGCCGAGTAGCGC
>JAKMFG010000053.1 GCA_022425565.1 Alphaproteobacteria bacterium | reverse complement strand
CGAAGCGGAGAGGACGGGGCTGTTTCAAGGAACCTGCCGAGGGCGGCAAGGCGGCTGTTCTCGTCTTCTGGCAGCGCCGCATCGGCAAAGGCGAACAGGCGCCAGCGCGCGTCTGCCTTCACCACATGACCAAGATGCATCGGTTTGCCGTCGGCCAGCCTGACAACTGGCGCTGAATGGAAACGCATGCCGGTCTCGAATCCGCGTGCCAGGTCCTGATGCCGCCCGTCGCCGGTCAGGCGGGACGGGCCATAGCGCACCGAAACCCCCGCCGTGTAGCGGCCATGCTGGACGAAATATTGCTGGAATTTTGGGGTGTCGGCGGTATCGCCGTCGCGATTGCGCTCGCTGATGATCCGCGCCCATTCCTGATCAAAGGCGATCAGGTCGCGCGCGACTGCCTGGCGTTCCTCGGAGTAGCTTCGAAGCAGTGAAGCATCGCTGCGGCCACGCAGCACCGCGGCGAGTTTCCAGCCAAGGTTGAAACTGTCGCCCATCGAGACGTTCATTCCCTGGCCGGCCTTCGGGCTGTGCGTGTGGCAGGCATCACCCGCGATAAAGATCCGTGGGTGGCCTGTTCCGGTCTCTTCTTCCTGCAGATTGTCAAACCTGTCGGTCAGGCGCTGACCAATTTCATAGACCGACCACCAGACAATGTCCTTCACCTGAAAATCATAGGGGTGGAAGATCTGCTGGGCAGCGCTGATCAGGTCCTGTTCGGTGATGTTGCGATTACGCACCCGCTCGCCTTCGCCGAGGGTCTCCATCTCGACATAAATGCGCGCCATGTATCCGCCTTCGCGCGGGATGATCAGCAGCGTTCCGCCTGCGTCTGACTGGATCAGCGTTTTCTGCCGGATATCCGGGAAATCGGTAACGGCAAGGACGTCCATCACCCCCCAGGCCTTGTTGGCGGAATCGCCCTTCAAATCCAGTCCGATGGAGTTTCGTACATCACTGCGCGCGCCGTCGCAGCCGACGACATAACGCGCCCTGATCGTCTCGATCTCGCCCTCATGCCCGGGATCGTTGCGCCTGATGGTCGCCGTCACCGGATACTCGGCATCATCGCCAAGAGTGAGGCCGGTGATCTGGCGGCTGTAGTCGGGAACAAGCCGGGTTGCCGAGCGTGCCATCACATCGAGATACATGTCATGAACGCGGGCCTGGTTCAGGATCACATGCGGCATCTCGGACAGTCCGTCCTCGACATCCTGAATGCGCCCGGTCCGGATGATGTTCTGTGGCGATTGCGGGTCGGGCTTCCAGAATGTCGTCTCATTCACCCAATAGGCCTCGTTACAGACACGGTGCGCGAATCCGAAGGCGGCGAACATCTCCATCGACCGGCAGGAGACGCCGTCGGCCTGACCGCGTTGCATTGGTCCCGGCTTGCGCTCGATGATCACGGTGTCGATGTCGTCAAAGGCCGACATTTGCGCGGCAAGGGTCAGCCCGGCGGAGCCGCAGCCGACAATCAGGACATCGGTTCTTGCCGGCAGGGGGCTCCCCGCCGGACGGCGCGACCGGTCTGGCTGGATTTCAGGGTCGCCGGACTGGAATCCGTTCAAGTGAAACTGCATGCGCAAGACCTTATGCCAACGAGATCGATGATAGGAAGCTGCTTGCAGGTGCGCAATGCGCTGTTTTGTTCCTTGTCAGCTCTCGTAGCGGGTTTCGCCGCGCCGGCTTGTATCGGTTGTCAACTCGACGACAAGCGGGTCGTGGGCGCGCTGCGCACAATTCAGGCGCGAGCATAGATGACAGTTGATGCCAATCCGCGAGAACGCGGCGTCGGCCGGCAGGGCGCCGCTGCCGGCGTAGATCAGCTTGTGCGCATGGCGGATTTCGCATCCAAGCGAGATTGCCAGTCGCCGGTCCTGTGTATTCATCGAATAGACAGGCCGGTCGGTTGTCCTGCTGATGGTAAAAAATCGTTCGCCATCCGGAAGTTCGACGAATTGCGGCAGGATCACGCCAGGCGTCCGGAAGGTGGTGTGAAGGTTCCAGACCGGGCAGGACCCGCCATATTCGGCGATGGTGAAAGTCGTTGCGTTAAATCTCTTCGTGACATTGCCGGCCCGGTCGACCCTCAGGAAGAAAAATGGCACACCGCGCCTCGTGTCGCGGTTCAGTGTCGTCAGCCGCTGGCAGACCTGTTCGAAGGACACCGAAAAGGCCGATGCCAGCCGGTTGATGTCGTAATGGCTCTGCTCAGCCACATCCAGAAACCTGTCATAGGGCATGAGGAGGGCTGCCGCGAAATAATTGGCAAGCTCGATATGACACCGGTCGATGCTGCGCTTCGTTGCTAGGCTGCTGTCCTCTGTAATGGAGTCGAGAATGTCTGCAAATTCCACAAAGCACAGCACATGCGCCATCTGGAATGTGCGGTTCGGGTAATCCAGTGCTTCTGACAGTTGCAGGGCCTTGCCTTCCACATCATGAATACGAAGGGCGTCTTTCATCTCCTCGATGGGAAGCATGGTGACGCTGATGCCATGCTTCTCGTGAAGCCGTGCCTTCAGCATCATGTACATTTCGTCCGGTGGACAGGGTCTGTCGGCGGCCAGCTGTTCTGCCGCTCGTTCCAGCGGATCGAAATGGTTGCCGCAGCTGCGAAAGAAATCGTGGATCGTCGTCTCGGACGACAGCGCAACCATGTCGGCAGGCATCTTCTCGTTGCCAAGCCGCATGATGTTGTCGATGGCGGCACGGTGGCTCTGGTAAAGCTTCAGGAAGGCTGAAGCCAGCACCGGGGCATGGTCAATCGCAAGGCGCAACTCGTCGAGATCGGGCGTCTGCTCATTGAAGATCGGATCCTGAATGGCGGTCCGAAGATCGGCCAGAAGTGTGGAGCCGCTGTCGGGAACGACATCTTGCCAGTCGATCCCGAACTGCGCTGATAGTGCCATCAGAACAGGCACCGACAGGCTCCGCTGGTTTTTTTCCAGCATGTTTACATAGGCGGCGCTGATGCCCAGTGTCTCGGCCATGGCCACCTGGGTGAGCCCGCGTTCGCGCCGCAGCTGGCGCAGCCGTGATCCGATAAATGCTTTTTTCATGAAACAAGCCTAGCAGCACTTCTCTTCGGGATATTTACAAAATCACAAAAAATACTGTTGTGAAAATCACAAAAAACACAAACACAGTAATTTTCGTGAAATCCGCGGCGGCTTCGGACAGGCTTTCCTCACTGACTACGGAGGAAGACATGATCGGCTACAAAACACTTGCGGTCCCTGGACCGACCAATATGCCCTTTGAAATCCGGCAAGCTATGGATGTGGCGCTCGAGGACCACCGCGCCCCCGACTTTCCCGAATTCACCAAGCCGCTGCTGGAAGATGTGAAGTCCATCTTCCGGACGACCGAAGGCCGGGTGTTCCTGTTCCCGGGCTCTGGCACAGGTGGCTGGGAAGCTGCCATCACAAACTGTCTGTCCCCGGCCGACACCGTCCTGACCTCATCTTTTGGCCAGTTTTCCGGCCTGTGGGTAGAGATGTGCAGCCGTTTCCGCCTGAACGTCCTGAATTATGACCTCGACTGGGGTGAGGGCGTGCCGCTGGATCTGTACCGCCGCCGTCTCGAGGCTGACAAACACCACGAGATCAAAGCTGTTCTTGGATGCCATAACGAGACAGCCACTGGCGTTACCAGTGATATCGCGGGCATTCGTGAAATCCTGGACGACCTTGGCCATCCGGCGCTGCTCTTTGTTGACGGTGTAAGCTCGATCGGTTCGATTGAGTTCTGCATGGATGCGTGGGGCGTTGATGTGGCCGTAGCAGGCTCGCAGAAAGGCTTTATGATGCCGACCGGCATGACGCTGATAGGCGTCAGCCAGAAAGCGATGGCTGCCTGCGAAAAGGCGCTCCATTCTAGCTGTTATTTCGATTTTCGCGATATGGCGAAGGCCAATGATCAGGGCTATTTCCCCTACACGCCACCTGCAACGCTGATGCGGGGTCTCCGTGCCTCCATCGACATGATGCATCGTGAAGGTCTGGACAATGTGCATGCACGCCACAAGCATCTCGCAGAGGGCGTGCGCGCCGCTACGCGTGCCTGGGGTCTAGGCAATTGCGCTCGCCGCTCGACACTCTATTCCGATACGGTTACCGCAGTGGTTGTCGAACCGGGATTCGACGCCAACCGAATCATTCAGGCGGCCTATCACAATTACGGCGTGTCACTTGGTGCCGGGCTTGGCAAGGTCGCCGGCAAGGTATTCCGGATTGGTCATCTTGGCTGGCTGAACGAGCCGATGGTGCTGCAGGCGCTCGGCGGCGTGGAGCTTGCGATGCGTGATTGCGGGGTTAACTTCACCGCTGGTTCCGGTGTTGGCGCTGCCATCGAGCATTACACCGATCGCCGGGAGCCCCTGTCGCTCGCTGCTGAGTAGCGACGCGGTACTCCTGCACACAACCACTTCCCCCGAGGGGTCGGCGCACGGGCCGGCCCCTTTTTCTGTGTATCGGGTTTGCGCCTCAGGTTCTGGTCTGCTTCAGGATGTGTCGGGCCCGAATTCCGCGCGAATGGCGGCCTCATGCTGGCCAAGTGAGGGGACTGGCCCATATTCCAGTTCGGCACCGCGGGTTACGAACCCCGGGGCCATCAGT
>JAKMFG010000050.1 GCA_022425565.1 Alphaproteobacteria bacterium | reverse complement strand
CCCCCCGGTATCTGCTGTAGAGATGGAGATATCAGGACAGTTTGTCGCAGGTGGCGGCAAGAGATCTGATCCTGACCCTGCGGTGTGATCCGGGGCGTTCCCCCTGACCTCTGTATCGTTCCCAGTTTCGTTCCGGAATGCACGAAGACGCATCTGACGAAAGGAACGAGAGAGATGGAAGCAATCACCGAATTTGTCGGTACCGTGAACGGATATGTATGGGGCATCCCCATGCTGATCCTGATCCTTGGCGCCGGGCTGTTCTTGACGATTGGCCTGCGGTTCTTGTCGATAATGAAGATTCCGTTTGGCTTTTCGCTGCTCTGGAAAGGCCGCATCCCGGGTGATGACGCCGGTGACATCACCCCCTTCAACGCCTTGATGACCTCGCTGTCGGCGACCATCGGCACTGGCAACATCGCCGGCGTGGCGACAGCCATCTTCCTTGGCGGTCCGGGTGCCGTCTTCTGGATGTGGATGACGGCACTTGTCGGCATGGCGACCAAATATGCCGAAGCCGTCTGTGCCGTGCGGTTCCGCGAGACTGACGAGAATGGCAATTTCGTCGGCGGGCCGATGTATTACATCCAGAACGGCATGGGAGCGAAGTGGCGCTGGCTTGCCGTCACCTTTGCCCTGTTTGCCGGCATTGCCGGTTTCGGCACCGGCAATATGGTGCAGTCCAATTCCATTGCCGACGCGTTGAATACCAACTTTGGCATCCCGCATCTTTACACAGGTATCATCGTGGCGTTGCTCGTCGGAGCGGTGCTTCTTGGCGGTATCCAGCGAATTTCCGAAGTTGCCGGACGTCTGGTGCCGTTAATGGCGGCTCTCTACATCCTTGCTTCGCTGGTTGTGCTGGTGATCAATGCCGGGGCCATTCCGAATGCGCTCGGCCTGATCTTTACCCATGCCTTTACGCCGACGGCCGCTACAGGTGGCTTTGCCGGTGCGGCAGTCTGGGCGGCGATCCGGTTTGGTGTGGCGCGTGGTGTGTTCTCGAACGAGGCCGGACTTGGGTCTGCCCCGATCGCGCATGCCGCTGCCAAGACCAAGGGGCCCGTCAGCCAGGGGCTGGTTGCCATGCTTGGCACCTTCATCGACACGATCATTGTCTGTAGCTTTACCGCGCTGGCGATCCTGTCGACCGGCGTCTGGACAAGCGGTGCCACTGGTGCGGCGCTGACTTCGGCGGCCTTCGAGGCAACTCTTCCCGGCCTTGGCGGACCGATCATCGCCCTGTCGCTGGCGATCTTCGCTTTCACCACAATCATCGGATGGTCCTACTATTCCGAGCGCTCGCTCCAGTATCTGTTTGGCACGGGAATTATCATGCCGTTCCGCGCGGTCTGGTCGCTGGCGGTGATTGTCGGGGCAACGATCAAACTTGGCTTTGTCTGGCTTCTTGCCGATACGCTGAATGCGATGATGGCGATCCCTAACCTGATCGCGCTGATTATGCTGTCGCCAATTGTGTTCGCGATTACGAAGGAATTTTTCGACACGCGCGGCAAGTCGGAGAACAACCCGTTCTAGGCCTGCGGCCCGGATGACGACCAAAAACCCTTGGTGAAGGCGGTTATTGTGCCGCCTTCACCTGCCTGCTACTCCTTGGCGGTTGATGATGATTGAGGTCCCGCCATGGCCGTTCCACGCATTTCCCTTCCCCTGACTTCGGAAGAACCGTTGCACGTCTCGGGGACACGGGGCGGTGCCGAGGAAAGCTGCCATGCTGTCGATGTCGCGCTCTGTGATGCGGACGGCTCGGTGCTTGTCGGGCTTGGCGATGTCGAGCGCGTTGTCTTTCCGCGGTCCGCGATGAAACCACTTCAGGCCATCGCGCTGTCGGAAGCGTGGGAGGGGATCGACGAGGCAAAGCGCCTGGTGCCGGCTGAGATGTCACTGATCTGCGCCAGCCATAATGGCCAGCCGGAACATGTCGATGCTGTCAGGCGGCTGCTGGACAGGTTCGAGCTTCCGGTCGAGCTTTTGTCCTGCGGGCCGCAATGGTCAAGCGACCAGCCGACCATGATCGACCAGACCCGTGCAATCGATACGCCCGAACGTCTTCACAATAACTGCAGCGGCAAACATGCAGGAATGATGGTGCTGGCGCATTGCCTTGGCCACAACCCGAAGGGCTATGCGACACTGACCCACCCCGTCCAGCAGGCCATTCTCGGCACGCTGGAAGCCATGATCGGTATCGATCTTATGGCGCATCCGCACGGCCTCGACGGCTGCGGCGCCCCGGCATTGAGCGCTCCGCTCGGCAACTGGGCGCGCGGGTTTGCACTGTTCGCCGGCGGGGGAGAGCTTCCGGCCGGCCGCATGGCGGCCTGCACGCGCATCCGCCAGGGCATCGCCGCCGCGCCGCGGATGATCGCCGGGGACAGGCGGCTCTGTACCGCGATCGGCGTCGCATTTGGCGAACAGATCACCGCAAAGACAGGCGCCGAGGGCGTCTATGCTGCGTCGTTCCATGAATTTGGTCTGGGGGCCATGGTCAAGGCGCGTGACGGCAACAGCCGCGCCGCCGGGGCGGCAATTGTGGCTGTGATCCAGGCGCTGGGTTATGACCTGCCGGATGCAGTTCGCGCATTGTCGCTGCCGCGGCTCACCAACTGGGCTGGTGACCATGTTGGCGACATCGCTGTCGGCGCACCGTTGATGGCGTCCTGAACCTGCTTTTTTAAGAAGATATGTCTCCTTTTGGCGCTGTGACGCGGTGGAAGCATTCGGTGACGCAATTGGTTGACAGGATGCCGCAGAATCAGAGCATTATCAGAAAGCCTTGAAGGTGGCTGTGGGGCAAAGCCCCATGCCTTAATGAGGGAATATGGTGAGGGTGAAAAACGACTGCCCAAAACCATAGCCGTCCCCGCGACTGTAAGCTGGTCGCCCGTCAGGATCCCACTGGAAGCGCGCTTCCGGGAAGGGTGACGGGCCACGACCGCGAGCCAGGAGACCTGCCTTCGAAGCCGATTTGCAACGGCCGGGGTATGC
>JAKMFG010000291.1 GCA_022425565.1 Alphaproteobacteria bacterium | reverse complement strand
CCCGCTATCAAGGGCCGGGGTATCATGCCGTCGCCGCGATATCTGGAGACCGCCATGGCCCGCGTTACCGTTGAAGATTGCATCGAGAGAATCCCGAACCGTTTCGACCTTGTGCTGACGGCGTCGCAACGCGCCCGTGGCATCATGAAAGGCGATCTTCCGACCCTTGATCGCGACAATGACAAGAACCCTGTTATCGCCCTTCGCGAGATCGCGGCGGAAACTGTCGATATCGGCAATCTGAATGACGGCATCGTCAAGAAACTGCAGCGCCTGACCGCACAGGAAGAGCAGCCGATTGAAGAGCAGGAGGCATCGGGCGATGTCGACCTGTCCGAAATGATCGGTGACTACAGCGAGGCCGAAGGCGAAGAAGCCGGCATGCATGTCAGCTCAGTTGCCGAAGCAGAGGCGGAGCCGGGCTTTGAGGATGTTGACCTGTCGCAGATGACCAGCGAAGATTAAGTCCTGCGTCGGCCTTGTTCACTAGGATGCCGGTGATTGCCCTGTCGTCTGGAATGGCATGATCGGAACAGCTGATCCCATCATTGAAAAGATGCGCGCCTACAACGGCGCCGTCGATCCCGGGCGTCTGTCGCGAGCCTTTGAATTTGGCAGGGCCGCCCATGATGGCCAGACCCGCGCATCGGGCGAGCCTTATTTCACCCATCCTGTGGCCGTGGCCAACATCCTTGCGGACATGCGCCTTGATGAGGATTCCATCATCACGGCATTGCTGCACGACACCGTCGAGGATTGCGATGTCACGCTTGAAACATTGCAGGCCGAATTCGGTGGCGATGTTTCGCAGCTTGTGGACGGCGTCACCAAGCTCAGTCGCCTTGCCATCAAATCCCTTCCGAGCAGTGCGCAGGCGGAGAATTTTCGCAAGCTGCTGATGGCGATGAGTGAAGATGTGCGGGTGTTGCTGGTCAAACTTGCCGACCGCACACACAACATGCGCACACTGTCTTTCATTCCGAAACCGGAAAAACGTGTTCGTATCGCCCGCGAGACGATGGATATCTATGCGCCGCTTGCCGAGCGTATTGGCCTGACTCAGATTCAGAGCGAGCTGGAAGACAGTGCTTTCGAGATCCTGAATGGTGACATGCGCCAGAGCATTATCACCCGGCTCGACTATCTGACTTCCGAAGCGGAAATCACCATCCCCACCATCAGCGTCGAGCTGCAATCGACAATCGAGCGTGTCGGCATTGAATGCAGCGTAACCGGACGCCTGAAATCGCCCTATTCGATCTGGCGGAAGATGCAGACCAAAGCGGTGACCATGGAGCAGCTTGCCGACATTGTCGCTTTCCGGGTTCTGGTGCCGAACCTGGATGATTGTTATCGTGCACTTGGCGAGTTGCACCAGAACTATCCAACGGTGATGGGCCGCTTCAAGGATTATATCTCGACTCCCAAGCGAAACGGGTACCAGTCGCTCCATACCGGCGTTCTCGGGCCCCAGAACCACCGGATTGAGGTCCAGATCAGAACGCCTGATATGCATAATGTCGCCGAAAACGGCGTTGCTGCGCACTGGCACTACAAGCGTTCAAATCAGGATTATAACCCGCCTAAATACAAATGGATTCAAGAGCTTGTTGGCCTTCTGGACGAAGATGCAGGCGCCGAGGAATTCTTTGAGCACACGAAGATGGACCTCTATCACGACCAGGTTTTCTGCTTTACGCCACGCGGTGACCTGATCGCCTTGCCGCGAGGTGCCACGGCGGTTGATTTCGCCTATGCCGTACATACCCAGGTCGGTGAGACCTGCAACGGTGTTCGGATTAACGGCAAGACCCGCCAACTGGCCACAGAACTGCAGAATGGCGACCAGATCGAAATTCTCGCCCAGTCTGATGCCAAGCCGCGCGCCGAATGGGAAAAATTCGTCAAGACAGGACGGGCAAAATCCGCCATCCGGCGCTTTACCCGGGCGCAACGTGTGACTGAGTTCAGCCGGATCGGCAAGGCCCTTATCGAAAAGACATTTCGTGAGCATGACAGGCCCTTCCGCACGCGTTCGCTGGGGCAGTCGCTGTCGGCTTTCGGCGTATCCCGCGTCGAAGAGGTGTTCGCGCTTGTCGGCGAGGACCGGTTGTCACCGTTGCGCGTTCTGGAAAAGCTGCATCCCGACATTGTCATCGATGATGACCGCGAGGCGCGTGACCGCAGCCGTGGCCAGACCACCCAGTCGAAACTAAAGATCAAGGGCGACAATGCCGGCACGGCGGTGACGATCGCACGCTGCTGCCATCCGTTGCCGGGTGAGGCGATTGTCGGCATTTTCACGACAGGCAAGGGGATTACGGTTCACAAGGTAGGCTGTACGACCCTCAGCAAGTTCTCCGACGCGCCGGAACTGTGGCTCGATGTATCCTGGGAACAGGACAGTCTTCGTACCGTCAACGGGCGGTTGAACACCGTGTTGTCGAACGAGCCCGGGTCACTTGCGTCGCTGGCCACGGTGATCAGCCAGCAGGGCGGTAACATCTCCAATATCCACCTGACTGACAGGACTCCCGATTTTTTCCGATTCGAGTTGGATCTAGAGGTTAAGGACGTGGAACATATGCGTGCGATCATTGCGGTTCTGCAGGCAAACAAATATGTTGAGAGCGTAGAACGCTCGGACACCGGCTGACCAGATCACCTAACCGCCTGCCTAATTCGTCTGCCCAACTCGTCTGCCCAACTCGTCTGCCCAATTCGCCTCATTTTTCCGTACTTACCGGATTGCAAGAATGTTCAAACGCCGCAAACAATTGTCGAGAGCCGACCGGGTTCGTAGCGTCGTCTGGCCAGACCGCGGCTTTGGGCGGCTGATTTCCTATCTGGTTCAGAGGGTTAAGCGGATGCCGGGATCCACCCTGTCGATCGCGGTGGGCGCGGCGTGGGGTATTTCTGTGTCCTTCACGCCCTTCATTGGGCTGCATCTTCTCGTCGGCTTGTTCATGGCGTATGTCTGCCGTGGTAACCTGCTGGCATGCCTGTTCGGAACCTTTGTCGGCAATCCCTGGACCTTTCCGCTGTTTTTCTATCTGAACTATCGGCTTGGTGCTTTCATCGTTGCCGAATTCGGCGGTGATGTGACATCGATCGGCGGCACCATGTCCCAATTTGTGACCCTGTTTCTTGCCGATCCTCCCGCGCTGATCGGAGCGCTGTTCCTGCCGATCATCATTGGTGCACTGATCCTTGGAACCATTGCCTGGTTTGCCGGCTTCGGTTTCACCTACTGGGCAGTTGCCGGCTGGCGTGCGCATCGCTCGAAGCGACTTGAGGCGGCAAGACTTCGACGTGCCGCCCTCATGTCGGAGAACGACAATACCGAAGGTGTTTCGGTGCCCCTGGCACATCCAACCGGAAAGGATACCGGGTCATGAGCCTTCCTCACCTTCGCCTCGGCGTGAACATCGCCCATGTTGCAACCGTGCGTAACGCGCGCGGTGGTACGCATCCTGATCCGGTGCGCGCGGCAATGGCTGCCGAAGCAGCCGGGGCCGACGGCATCACTGCCCATCTCCGCGAGGACAGGCGGCATATCCGTGACGCCGATATGTATGCCATCAAGCAGGCCATCACCGTGCCGCTGAATTTCGAGATGGCGGCAACCGACGAGATGATCGACATTGCCCTCGATGTGAAGCCGAATGCAGCCTGCATCGTTCCGGAGCGGCGCGAAGAGGTGACGACCGAGGGTGGACTTGCGGTTGCCGGCCGCGAGAGCGAGCTGGAACCCTATTTTGCGCGTATACGTCATGCGGGCATCAGGCTTTCATTGTTCATTGAGCCTAGCGAGGCCGAGATACGCGCTGCCGCAGCTGTTGGCGCCGACATCATCGAGCTTCATACCGGCCGCTACTGCCATGATGAAAGCGGCCGCACGGCGGAACTGGAGCGGATTATCAAGGCAGCCGAGCTCGCTGCATCGCTGGGCGTGGAATGCCATGGCGGTCACGGACTGGATTTTGCGACTGTCGGTGCGATTGCCGCGATCCCGCAAATGCATGAGCTGAACATCGGACATTTCCTGATGGGAGAGGCGATGTTCTCCGGCATGGACAAGGCCATTGCGGAAATGCGCAGGCTGATGAACGAGGTGCGTCCGTCGTGATCCTCGGCATCGGCACTGATCTGGTTGACGAGCGGCGCATCCAGCGTTCGATTGAAAGGTTTGGTGACCGTTTTCTTGACCGGATCTTCACCGATGCCGAACGTGCCGAAGCCGCGACACGCGGATCGGCCACGCTCTATTTCTCCAAGCGCTTTGCCGCCAAGGAAGCGGTCTACAAGGCGCTGAGCAAGTCGGGTGTTACCGGTCTCGGCTGGCGTGAGGCCGAAGTGATCAATGACAGGTCCGGCGCACCGCATATCAGGCTGAAAGGCCAGTGCAAAACGGCGCTTGAGAGCCTTACTCCCGAAGGGTATAACCCGGTGGTTGATATATCGCTGAGCGACGAGCCGCCTTACGCAATTGCCTATGTGGTAATTTCGGCTCGCATTGGTATTCAGGACGATTAGCTAGGGGCGCACCGGCACGTATGAGCAGCAAGACCAAAGAAAAGAGTTTCGAGCCGTTTCGCACCATCATCATAGCCGGTGCGCTGGCTTTGATGTTCAGGTCGCTGTTGTTCGAGCCTTTTAATATCCCGTCCGGTTCGATGATCCCGACCCTGAAAGTCGGCGACTATCTGTTCGTCTCCAAATTTTCTTATGGATATTCGCGCTATTCCTTCCCCTTTGGCATCGTGCCCTTTGACGGCCGGGTGTTAGCCAGCGAGCCCGAGCGCGGCGATGTTGCCGTGTTCCGCCAGCCTGGCAATGAAGATGTTGCCTTCATCAAGCGCATCGTCGGCTTGCCGGGCGATGACATCCAGGTAAAGCGTGGTGTCCTTCATATCAACGGCACCCCTGTGAAGCGCGAGCATGACGATGTGGGCACCGCCACTGACGGGTTCAGTGTGATGAAGTATGACGACTATGTCGAAACCCTGCCGGAAGGAACATCGCACTCCATTCGCGAGATGAGTGATGCCGGATCGTTGGACAACACCAGGGTCTATTCGGTGCCGGAAGGCTATTATTTCATGATGGGTGATAACCGCGACAATTCGAATGACAGTCGCACCTCGTCTGTTGGTCTGGTGCCGTTCGAGAATTTCATTGGCAAGGCCCAGTTCCTGTTTTTCAGCCATAACGGTTCGGCCCGGCTTTGGGAAATCTGGAAGTGGCCTTTCGCGATCCGGTATTCGCGTCTCGGGGACGGCATTCATTGACCGGGGGACGGCCACGCGCCGACCTCGCACGGCTCGAGGACGCCATTGGCCACAAATTCAATAACCGCGACCTGATTGCCGAGGCGCTGACCCATTCAAGCGCCACCTCACAGAGCCGCAGTTATGAACGCCTTGAGTTTCTTGGTGACCGGGTGCTCGGCTTGATCCTGGCCGACCATTTTCATGCGCATTGCCCGGACGAGGATGAGGGGCAGCTCTCGCTCCGCTTCCACGCGGCGGCACGTCAGTCGACGCTCGCCGCCATCGCGCGCGAACTGGACCTTGCGGCGCATGTCACATCGCAGCCCGGCATGGATGTCGCCGGCAATGATTCCGTGATGTCGGACCTTGTCGAGAGCCTGGTCGCCGCGCTTTATCTGGATGGCGGGATCGACCCGGTTCGGGCACTTGTGGTCGCGCACTGGCCACTCGATGCGGCTGCGC
>JAKMFG010000278.1 GCA_022425565.1 Alphaproteobacteria bacterium | reverse complement strand
CATTTCCGCAACCTGACAGCCGGTGTCGGTGAAGACCCGCTCGAGGCCGATCAGGCCGCTGATGAAACCGCATCCGACATCCTCTTTCGAAGTCAGCAGCAATGCGAGGATCAGCAGGATCGGCCCGAAGATCATCATCAGGTTCAGCATATCCTGCTTTCCAAGATGCATATCCTCGGTCAGCTCGCCAATCGCCTCGATGTTCTGCTTACGGGCCTGAAACACCGCGGTCAGGAACAGGCAGAAGAAATAGAACAGTGCCGGGATCGCCGCCGCGATGATGATCTTGGAATAGGGGACTGCCGTCAGCGAGGCGAGAACGAAGGCCGCAACACCCATCACCGGCGGCATGATCGAGCCACCCGACGAGGCAGCAGCTTCCATGCCGCCCGCAAAGACCTTGGAGAACCCGCGCCGCGCCATCATCGGGATGGTCAGAACGCCGGTCGACAGCACATTGACGATTGGTCCGCCGGAAATGGTCCCGAACATCGCCGAGGACACAATGGCAGCATGCGCCGGTCCGCCGGCGAGCTTGCGCGTCCAGCGGAAGGCCAGCTTGATCAGCGACTGTCCCCCGGCGGAGGCGCCGAACAGCGAGCCGAGGATCAGATAGGGGAAGATGGTGTTCATGATGATGTCCATGAACCGCCCCAGCACACCGCTGGCATTGTTCACCAGAATGTCATGGACACGCGGTCGCCCGTCGCTGAGAAGGCGCGGCTCGCCGGCAAGTTTGGTCATCAGATATTTGTTGATGTCGTCGGCACCGTGAAAATACCAGACCAGGACGGTGCCGATGGTGTAGAGCGCAACCAGAAGTGCGACGATGACAAGCGGCAGTCCCCAGACCTTGATGTTGTATCCGAGGAAAATCAGGATCGACACACCCATGATCAGAACCAGCCAGCCGCCGGTGGTGCCGACACATTGCGGGTCCTCGACAGTCGTCGGTGCCGGCAGGCCGTACAGTTCTGCCGTCTCTGCCGCATCTGCGAGACTTCGGGCGATCAGCCTGTCACGCTCGCCGGTGAACTGGTCGATCAGGCAGATGGCCTCGATCTCGACGACATAGGTCACCGAAATGCCGAAGGCGGCGACGATCAGCGCCACATCCATGAACAGCCCGAAGCGTCGCCATAGCGCCGACCTGTCCCTCCAGGATTGATACATTGAATGTTTCAGCGCGACGATCAGCATCATCAGCGCCAGCACCAAGGGGAAGAACCATTCGCGGGTGAACTTGCGCAGCTTGAACCAGTCCTGTCCTGTCAGGTCGCGCAATCCCTGGTCAAATCCCGGAATGCCCGGGATCGAATTCAACAGACCGGTGACGACAAGGCCGACAGCCAGCCAGTACAGGAAGGGGCCGGTCGCGGTCAGATTGGCCTCTGCCGAAGTTGGGGTCGGTTTGTTCGACATGTCGTCCTGCTCCCCCGCAACCAACGGTCGTTTTTTAACGTCTCAAAAAAGAAATGTCCGGGCCGCTGTCTGACAACGGCCCGGCATTATTCAGGTCAGGCGTTCCTTACGGCTTGGCGCAGTCAGGAACGGTGTAGCCGGCTTCTTCCCAGGCGCGCACCGCACCGGGGTGGTATTTCAGAGGCATCGCGCCGCACATGCCGGTGGTGGCGGTGTCGGCAATTTCGCCGAGCGACACCTGCGGCAGGAACGGGGTTTTGGCCTTGATCGCATCCAGATTGTCGAGAACCGCCTTGGTCAGCCGGTAGGCAAGCTCTTCATCCATATCCTTGCGAACAACCTCACCACCCACGGTGGCAACGCCGCGGAAACGGTCATCCTCGGACACGACATTGACGCCTTCCGGCTGAATGGCCTCGGACAGCGGAATATCGACTTTGCCCGAACCAGGGGCTTTCATGTATTTCTGTGTGGCATCGCTCTCGAACGCAGCCTTGGGCATCGACCACATGGTGATACCGCCCGACGCAACAGCGGCGGTATGGCGCCCGTCCGGGAAGCTGGACGGCAGGACAAAGGCATCGGCCGAACCATCTGTCATCGTCTTTACGGCCTGGTCCCAGTTCACCTGAACACCCTTGTAGTCATCGCCATCGCCAAGACCTGTGGCGAGCTTGACCACGCCGCGGGCGTTTGTCAGGGCAGCGCCGCGTGGCGGGCCGTTATAGACGGTCTTGCCAGCAAGATCGTTCCAGCCTTTGACGTTGGAGCTGTTATAGGCCGACAGCGTAAAGACGCCGAGGCGGTAGGTGTAAAGAACCGCAAGGCGATCAGCATATTCGGCACCTGTATCCTTGCCAAGCTTGGCGTAGGGTCCGACACCGCGAGACAGCAGGAACGGCAGGATGAACGGCGCCGCCGAAATGTCGGACTTGCCCTCTGCCACGTTCTGGATCGAGTTGGTCAGGGTCTGGCCGGTGGCGACCTGAATGTTGGCAACGCCGGCAGCATTTGCGAATTCGCCAAGGGCGAGAACCGTATTGCCCGGAACGCCATTGGCGTTGGCTGTTTCGGCAGACAGGTTGGTCTGTGCCAGTGCCGGTGTCACGAGGCTGGCGCTGATGGCCAGACCGGCGATGATATGAAGTGCTCTCATGATGCGTATCCTCCCGTTGGAATTGCCCGGGAGTGATCTTTTTGGCTCCCGGCTCAGTGTCCGGCTTCGCAAGCCGGATGCAGCAATCATATCGTGAACGTTACGCAGTTATGTTGATTAATCAAGCATCCGTTTGTCCTGAAATCACATTCAGGACCATCATTTTGTACAGGCCCATTCGGGGCCCCAGGCGCTTTGCCAGAAGGCTGGATTTGTGATGTTCGATTTCGCCCTGCCGCCGGACCATAGATCAAATCCCGGTGCCGCATGCTGGTCGAAATAGGCATTCAGCTGCGCCGCAAGCTCGGCCGTGGTGGCGGCGCCGCTATCCTGTCCGGCCAGGTCCTGCCGCTCGCCCGGGTCGCTCGTCAACTCATACAGTTCGCTTGGCAACGGCGTGCCGCCAGGCTGGCAGAAACGCTCCACATAAAGATGGCCTGCGGTGCGTATGGCGCGGCTTTCCTCCTGCTCGATGAACAGCGCGTCCCGCACCGGTTTCCCGGGATCATCCAGCGCAATGACCCGGCTGTCATGTCGGTCGGTTTCGATCAGCGGCGCGCGGGCAGCATGAAGAAGCGTGTTGGGAATGTCGATCTGGCTGACCAGTCCGTCATGGTCCGCGGCGGCAATGCCCGGGCCGGCCATGATCAGCGGCACATGATAGCTTGGCCGAAGCATGGAAGACGGCCATGCGGCCAGCCCGTGCCCCCAGATGCCGTGATGTCCCAGCGAGAAACCGTGATCTGCCGTGTAGATGACAATGGTGTTGTCCGCCAGCCCGTTTTCGTCGAGCGCCGTCATGATACGCCCGACGGCATCATCGATCAGCGATGTCTGGGCGAAATAGTTGCGAAGGCTGGCGGTCTCGTTCGGCAGCAGCAGCGGGCCGGCGAAACGTTCATGCGGCGTGCCGCCAGCCTCGACGACGCGCTGGGTGTAGCGTTCGATGACGCGCCTGTTCAGCCCTTCACGCGGGATCGATCGAAGCGGCAGGTCGCGGTAGATTTCGTCGAACCGTGTTTGTGATTCGCCGCGGATGGCCGGCCAGTGGCCATAGGGCCCGTTGAATGGAACAAAGCAGAAGAACGGATCTGCCCCGTCCTTGCGCGATGCCAGATAATCCACCGTACGGTCGGCGAAGAAATCGACTGAATGGCCCGCATGGACCGCTTCCCTGCCGTTCTCGATCATCCGGTTGCCATGAAAACTGACGGTATGCCCATGCGGAAAGGTCACCCAGTGATCATAGTCCGCAGGTGCGCGCCAGGGCTGGCCGAGATGATATTTCCCGATCAGGGCGGTGCTGTAGCCTGTGGATTTCAGTTGCCCGGGAAGGGTGGCGAATTCACCAATGGCGTTCCAGTCATCCGGCCACTCAGATGCCAGTCCGTCATCCAGCCAGGTGTGCACACCATGCGCCGACGGCATCAACCCGGTGAGGACCGAGGCACGGCAGGGCGAGCACATGGCATTCACGCAAAAAGCGTTGCTGAACCGCGTGCCGTTGGCGGCAAGCCGGTCGATATGCGGCGTCAGCACCTCGACATTGCCAAAGCAGCCCAGCATGTCAGCCGGCTGGTTGTCGGCCATGATCATCAGGATGTTGGGGCGGCCTGCCATGGCTTATGTCTCTCCGTTGATTTCGATGGCCCGGCCATTGATGCCATCCGATCCCGGGCCGCACAGTTCCAATGCTGCGGCGCTCACCTCCTCGGGCCGGATCAGCCGCCCTGCAGGGCTTGTCGCGGCAAGCACGGCAACTGCCGCGGCGCGGGACTTGCCGGTCTTCTGCATGATGGTGGCGATGGTGCGGTCGGTCATCTCGCCCTCGAGATAGCCTGGGCACAGCGCGTTCGCGGTAATGCCACTCCCCTCGATCTCGGCAGCAAGGGCCGCAACCATGCCGTTGACGCCGTGCTTTGAAGCGCTGTAGGCGCTGGCATAGCGGTAACCTGCCAGCCCCATGATCGAGGAAATGGCAATCAGCCGCCCGCCGCCGGAGACGCTGTTGCCAGAATCGCGAAGCGCGCGCAGACCGGCGCGCAGGGTCAGGAAGCAACCGGTCAGATTGACGCCGATGATGCGGTCCCACATATCGCGCTCCGTCCGGTGAAAGGGCGCGCTTTCAGCGATGCCGGCATTGGCGATGACAACCTGCTGCGGCCCGATCTCGGCGAACAGGCTGGTGGTCGCCCCCTCATCGGTGACATCCAGAATATGGCCTGTGATCAGAGGGTTGGCTGTGACCATTGCATCCAGCGGCTCGCGCCGCCGGCCGCAGATATGAACCCGTGCGCCGGCCGCGGCGAAGTCGGCCGCCAGCACCCGGCCAAGGCCACTGCCGCCACCAGTCACAAGGACACTGCTTTGTGAAAGATCCATCGGATTTGTTTCCTTCCCTTGCAACGACGGGAATGCTAGCCAAATGCGGGACACAACGCTACTGATGACAACCTGCGTATGGCCGCCGATGCGACATGGCCTGTCATGATATGGCGCTGCGCAGCAACGGAGAGATCAAATGAGAAACTTCACAATCGCCGCCCTTGCAGCGGCAGCACTCACGGCCGGACCGGCAATGGCCGATACGGTCAAGGTCGGCTACATGACAACCCTGTCGGGTTCTGCCGGCATCATTGGCAAGCAGATGCAGAATGCCGTCAATCTGGCGATGGAGCATACTGGTGGCACCCTTGGCGGCCAGCCTGCCGAAGTGATCTTCGTCGATGACCAGCGCAAGCCCGATGTGGCCAAGCAGCTCGCCAACCGTCTCGTGAAAAGCGAGCGGGTCGATGTGGTCGCCGGTGTGATCTGGTCGAACCTGCTGATGGCGATCCACAAGCCGGTGACCCGGTCGGGCACGCTGCTGATCAGCTCCAACGCCGGCCCGTCGCCGCTTGCAGGCAAGGACTGCCACGAGAACTTCTTCTCGATGTCCTGGCAGAATGACCAGACACCCGAGGGCATGGGCAAATATATGGAAGAGGCCGGCATCAAGTCGGTCTATCTGATGGCGCCCAACTATCAGGCCGGCAAGGACATGATGGCAGGCTTCAAGCGCCACTACACCGGCGAGGTGGCAGCCGAGGTCTATACCAAACTCGGCCAGTCCGACTTCCAGGCAGAGCTGTCGACGCTGCGCGCGGCCAAGCCGGAGGCCACATTCGTGTTCCAGCCGGGTGGCATGGGAATCAATTTCGTGAAGCAGTGGCACCAGTCCGGCATGGACCAGGTCAGCAATCTCTACACTGTCTTCACCGTCGACAACCTGTCGCTTCCCGCGCTCAAGGACACGGCGCTCGGCGTGATCTCGACCCAGACATGGTCGCCAGATATGGATAATGAGATGAACAGGCGCTTCGTTGCCGACTACAAGGCGCAGTTCGGCGGTTACCCGTCCTTCTATGCGGCGCAGGCCTATGACACGATGATGGCCATTGACCATGCCGTGGCCAAGGCAGGTGGTGCCGATACCGATGCCATGCGTGCGGCGCTGGCGGCCGGCGGCATTCCGACCACCCGCGGATCTCTGGCGATGAACACAAACCAGTTCCCGATCCAGAATGTCTATATCCGTGAGGCGGTGCTGGATGCTGACGGGGTCGCAACCACAAAGATCACCGGCACCGTGTTTGAAAACCATGCCGACGTCTATGCCAAGGACTGTTCGTTCTGATCGGCGTGGCGATAAACTGACACCAGCTTGATATCTGGCCGCCGGCACTGTCCCGGCGGCCGGTTCTGGTTCCAAGGCCGGGATGATGTGATGAGTTTCATTCTCCTGCTCGAGCAGATCTTCAACGGACTGCAGTTCGGGGTGACCCTGTTCCTGATCGCAGCCGGGTTGACCCTGATCCTCGGGATCATGGATTTCGTCTTCCTCGCGCATGGCGCGCAGGTGATGATCGGGGCTTATGCGGCGGCAAGCCTGACGGCGCTCACTGGTCATTTCTATCTTGGCATCCTGCTGGCGATTCCGATCACATTCGCCAGCGGCTATCTTCTCGAATATCTGCTCATCCGGCACCTGTACCGGCGCAACCATATGGACCAGGTGCTTGCCACCTTCGGGCTGATCCTGTTCTTCAACGAGCTGATCCGGATCGGCTTCGGGCCGGCGGCGCTGTTCTCCAGCCTGCCGCCATCGCTGTCGGGATTCGTCAATATCCTTCCCGACACACCCTATCCGTTATTCCGCCTGCTGGTGATTGCCGTCGGGCTTGCCTGTGCGCTCGGCATTCATCTGCTGGTGTCGCGCACACGCATGGGGGCGATGGTGCGGGCCGGTGCCAATAACGAGACGATGACGGCTGCACTTGGTGTCAATATCCGCGTGCTGCGCCGGCTGGTCTTTGCCGCCGGGGCCTGTTTAGCCGGGGTCGCCGGCATGATGCTGGGGCCGTTGACGGCGGTCGAGCCGGGCATGGGCGAGCCACTGCTGATTCTCTCGCTTGTGGTGATCATCATCGGCGGCATCGGATCGGTTCGCGGGGCCTTTATCGCCGCCATCCTGATCGGGATCGTCGATACGATGGGTCGGGTGCTGCTGCCGGTGATTCTGCGCAGTTTCATGGGCCAGGCGGCTGCCGACGGCGCGGGTCCGGCGCTGGCCTCGATGATGGTCTATATCCTGATGTCGCTCGTGCTGGTGATCCGGCCGACCGGCCTGTTCCCGCCGAAGGGGTAGGGCGATGGGCGTGTTTTCCATTCTCCGGGACGGGCTGGCGCGGAACCGCCTGCTGGGGCTGATCCTCGCAGGCTTTGCGCTGTTCCCGGTGTTGTCCGGCATTATGGACGAGCCGTTCTGGAACGATCTTGCCATGCGGATCATGCTGCTTGGCATGGCGGCGATGGGTCTGAACCTCGTGCTTGGATATGGCGGGATGGTGTCGTTCGGCCACGCCGCCTTCGTCGGCATCGGCGCCTATTGCGTCGGCATCAGTCAGTTTTACGGCTTCGACAATGGCTGGGCACATATCGCCATCAGCCTTGCCGCCTGCGGTCTGCTGGGGCTGGTGATCGGGTTCCTGTCCCTGCGGACGACGGGTATCTATTTCATCATGATTACGCTGGCCTTTGCGCAGATGCTGTATTTCCTGTTCGTAAGCCTTGAGACCTATGGCGGTGATGACGGGATGAGCATCGACCGGGCCGATTTCATGCCGATCGATCTTTGGGACCCGCTGCGTCTCTATTACCTGATCTGGGCGGGGTTGGTGATTGTCAGCCTGCTGCTGATGGTGATCGTGCGCTCGCGCTTCGGCGTGGTGCTCGAGGCCATTCGCGGCAATGAAAGCCGGGTCGAGGCGATGGGCCTCGTGCCGCTGCATTTCAAGATCACCGGCTATGTGATCTCGGCGATGATCTGCGGGCTCGCCGGCGCGCTGTTCGCCAGCTGGCAGGAATATGTATCGCCCGATATCATGCACTGGTCACGATCCGGCGAGCTGATGATCATCATTATCCTTGGCGGCATCGGCACGATGGCAGGCCCGCTGATCGGCGCAGTGGCGTTCCTGCTGCTGGAAGAATGGTTGCCCGAGCTGATGCATCTGGTGGCCCCTGCCTATGCCGAGAACTGGATGATCATCTTCGGTCCGGTGCTGATCGGCGTAGTGCTGTTTGCACGGGGCGGGCTGGTCGGGCTTCTTGCCCGCATCGGCGGGAGGCGGTCATGAGCGTCCAGGCAAGAACCGGTCCTGTTCTGAGCCTCGCCGGGCTCAACAAATCCTATGGTGCGCTGCAGGCGACCGGCGATGTCGCGCTCGAGGTGGCAGCCGGTGAAATCCATGCGCTGATCGGGCCGAACGGTGCTGGCAAGACGACCCTTGTGCGCCAGATTTATGGCTCGGAAGCGCCTGACAGCGGCAGCATCCGGCTTCGCGGCGAGGAGATCGGTCATCTGTCCGTGCCGCAGCGGGTTCGGCAGGGCATCGGCCGGTCCTTCCAGATCAGCAATGTTCTTGCCGATTTCACTGTGATCGAGAATGCGGTGATCGCCGAGGCAGCGCGCACCGGCGACGCATTCCGGTTCCTGCGTCCGGCCGTTTCCGATCCGGTGCTTGTCGAGGGGGCGATAAAGATTCTCTCCCGTGTCGGGATCGAGGGACGTGCCGACACGCCGGTGTCCGACCTTGCGCATGGCGAGCGGCGGCTTCTGGAACTGGCGCTGGCACTGGCCAGCGATCCGGCATTGCTGCTTCTCGACGAGCCGATGGCCGGCGCCGGTCCTGAGGAAACACAGCATATGATCGGCATCATCGACCGGCTGCGCGGCGATGTCGG
This sequence comes from Alphaproteobacteria bacterium, assembly GCA_022425565.1. Classification (GTDB taxonomy): domain Bacteria; phylum Pseudomonadota; class Alphaproteobacteria; order Puniceispirillales; family Puniceispirillaceae; genus UBA8309. The sequence continues at coordinate 2,334 of JAKMFG010000278.1, read as the reverse complement.
CATATTGCTGATCGAACATGACATGGATGCCGTCTTCCGGCTGGCGGACCGGGTCACGGTTCTTGTCGAGGGGGCGGTGATCGCCAGCGGAACGCCTGACGAGATCGCCGGTGACGCGGCTGTCCGCGCCGCCTATCTGGGGAGCGACGACGATGCTGCGGCTTGACCGGGTCGAAGCAGGCTATGGCGCTGCGCAGGTCCTCTTCGGGGTGAGCTTCGAGGTGGAGGCCGGGCGCTGCGTGTCGCTGATGGGACGCAACGGCATGGGCAAGACCACCACGATCCGCACCATCATGGGCCAGCTGCCGCTGAGTGGTGGCAGCATCACCCGCTTTGGAGACGGCGCGCCCGACCGCGAACCGTTTGAATTTGCGCGTGCCGGTATCGGGCTGGTGCCGGAAGGCCGGCAGATTTTCACCAATCTCAGCGTTGCCGAGAATCTGAATACCTTCCACCGTGCGGGTGTCGATGGCGGCCTGCGCTGGACACTGGACTCCGTGCTGGAGCTGTTCCCGCGGCTTGGCGAACGACTGGACCATGCCGGCAGTCACCTGTCGGGCGGCGAACAGCAGATGCTGGCTATCGGGCGGGCGCTGATGACAAATCCGCGGCTGCTGATCCTCGACGAGGCGACCGAAGGGCTGGCCCCGATCGTCCGCCACCAGATCTGGGATGTTCTGGCAACGCTGAAATCAGCTGGCCAGTCGATCCTCGTCATCGACAAGAACATCACGGCGCTGGCGCGCCTTGCCGACCATCATGTGATTCTGGAAAAGGGACAGGTGGTCTGGCAGGGAGACAGCGCCGCACTGCAGGCGGACAAGGAGCTGACGGCGCGGTATCTTGGCGTGTGATGGGGCGTGTGACGGGGCATGTGTGAGGCCGTGGATCAGGCTCCGCCCGGCCGGGGCGCATCTGGTATGGGTGTGTCCGGCACCATAAGCCCGGCATCCTTGAGATCGGCCCAGAACGCGCCCGGAATTGCTTCACCGAACCATTCAAGAATCTGCGCCAGCTCTCCGGCATCGCGCGGGCCCGGGATCACCGATGTAATGATGTCGTTCGCCAGCGGCAACTGCAGCGCCGCGGCGGGCAGTCTCACGCCGTGCTTGTCCGCGATGGCGCCGATCTTGCGAACCTTGTCCACAACCTCAGCCGGCGCGGTGGCGTAGTTCCACATCTCGCGCCCGACAAGAACGCCTGAATTGAACGGGCCGCCGCAGATGATTGATGTGCCGGCGGCGCGGCAGGCCGGAAACAGCTCGGTCATCGGGGTCTGTTCAAGAAGCGTATAGCGGCCGGCCAGCAGGAAGACGTCCCAGCTGCCGATACCGAGCGCGTCCATGCAGACCTCGTTCTCGTTCACGCCGAGGCCGATGGCTTTGACATGGCCGGCGCGGCGTATTTCGTCCATGGCGCGATAACCGCCCTCGGCAAGGTCGCGGAAATGGCGGGCATTGTCCTCGCCATGGGTGAAGGTGCCGATGTCATGCGCCAGAAGGATGTCGATCCGGTCCAGGCCAAGGCGCTGCAGGTTGTCCTCGAAGGCGCGCATGATGCCGTCATAGCCATAGTCATAGACGACATGGAACGGCAGCGGATCGACCATTCCGAAATCGGCCGGGTTGTCTACCGGCCCGGGTTTCAGCAGGCGGCCGACCTTGTCGGACAGGGTATAGTCGGAGTTGCGCAGAAGGTCGCCCATCACACGCTGCGACCGGCCGAAGCCATACCATGGCGCCGTATCGAAATAGCCGATGCCGGCATCCTTCGCCGCCTGGATCAGCTCGGCCGCCTGACGATAGTCGAGATCGATGAAATTTCCACCAAGCGGCGCGCCGCCAAGGCCAAGCGCGTCGATCATCAATCCGGTCTGTCCAACCCGCCGCTTTTCCATCAGCCCTGCTCCCTCATGCCCATATCTATCGTCATGCCCGTATCTAGACGCCGCGCCGCCTGCGCCGTGCCTTCATCGCCTCATGTGCCTCGGGCGTGCCGTCATGGAATGAGCCGAACCACTTGTCCAGCGGCACCATGCCGTCGGCATAATTCACCTCGAAATATTTGTGATGCAGATAGTGTGCGTAATATGAGGCCTCTACCGAGGCATCCTCACCGACCACCAGCCGGTCGAACCCGGTATGTCCCTGCGCCGGCGCAACGCCGAGGCGCGAGGCGAGGTTGATCATGTGGATCGGATGCGCCGGGACGATGAAGAAGATCAGGATCGACGAGAAATAGATCACATGCTCGATCGGGTGCATTGACAGCCCTGACCATGGCCCCGGGTTGGTATTCCGATGATGAAGCTGATGCGCGATCCGATAGAGCGGC
>JAKMFG010000260.1 GCA_022425565.1 Alphaproteobacteria bacterium | reverse complement strand
CTGCCATACATGTTGCCGTGCTTGATGGCATCGCCCGACCTGTCGACGCCTGGTCCCTTGCCGTACCAGAGACCGAAGACTCCATCGACGGTTGTTGATGGCTGCTGTTCCGCCTGTTGTGCGCCGGCCATGATGGTGGCGGCCATATCCTCGTTCACGGCTGGCAGAAAATCGATCTTGTGGCCATCGAGATGCCGGTTGGCGCGCCACAGTTCGACATCGAAGGTGGCAAGCGGTGAGCCGCGATAGCCTGACACCAGCCCGCCGGTGGCAAGTCCGGCCGCCGCATCGAGACGTGCCTGGTCAAGCAGCATGCGCACCAGCGCCTGTGTTCCGGTCATGAAGACGCGGCCCGTTGTATTTGTGTAGCGGCTGTCCAGCGGTGGCGGGACCGACGCACCGGCAGCATCGCCCGGCGTGGCAACCGAGAGGGGCTTTGCGTCGTCTGGTGCCATCAATCGTCACTCCGTGCTGGGGAGGTCCAACGGACCATCACCTTCACTCTGCGGCAATCAACCCTGCCGGGCAAGAGGGCTGGAGGCGGCTTGCGGCAGTCAATTGGTCGCGCCTTTCAATTGCGCTCTGACAGGCTGGATTGATTGAGGAAACCATTGTCTCAGCTTGGTTTTTCAGCGGGTTCCGCCGGCCGGCGGCAATTCGCAGAAAACCGGCAAATCGGACTTGCGCGGGACCATTGGCTCGGCTAATGTCCGGCCCTGCATTTCAGGCAGGTGTCAGGGGCTTGTCCCCTGCTTGCCAGAACAATGCGATGGCGGGTGTAGCTCAGTTGGTTAGAGCGCCAGTTTGTGGCACTGGAGGTCGCCGGTTCAAAACCGGTCACTCGCCCCACTTCTCCCGGCATGGAGCGTCAGCTGTCGCTTTGTGTCGCGCGGGCTCCACGCTGCGGGCGTGGCGGAATTGGTAGACGCGCTGGATTTAGGTTCCAGTGGTGAAAACCGTGGGGGTTCAAGTCCCTCCGCCCGCACCAGGTTCACGTCCGTCACCGGCGGACATTCACGCCGGTTACCGACCCGGTTGCCAGACGGCCCTGTCGCCAAAGAGGGTTGTGGCTTCGGGGAGCCGTCTCTTGCAGAGGAAAAAGGTTCGATGAAGATTTCTGAAACCAAGGCCGAGGGCCTGATCCGCGAATATGCCATTGTCATTTCGGCAGCCGAAATCGACGAACAGGTCGCGGCAAAGCTCGCCGAGCTTGCAACAACCGTGAACATGCCGGGCTTCCGCCCGGGCAAGGTGCCGATGTCGGTGGTGAAGTCGCGCTTCGGCCCGCAGGTTCAGGGTGAGGCGATGAAGAACGCGCTCGACGAGGGTGCGCGCGAGGCCATCGAAACCAACGAACTCCGCCTGGCAAGCCAGCCAAGCGTCGAGATCACCAGCTATGAGGACGGCAAGGACCTCGAGGCAGCCCTGTCATGCGAGATCATGCCTTCGATCACCATGCCCGACCTCGCCAAGCTCGATATTGAGCGGCCGACGCTCGAAGCGGGCGACGAGGAAGTCGACGAGGCGCTGACGAACATTGCAGACAGCAACCGTCCGACCGTCGAAGTCACCGACAAGCGCGCTGCCAAAGCCGGCGATGTCGTCATGATTGATTTCATCGGCCGTATTGACGGAGAGGCGTTCGAGGGCGGTGCTGCCGAGGGCCATTCGCTGGAGCTTGGCTCAAACAGCTTTATCCCGGGCTTCGAAGAAGGTCTGATCGGCGCCGAGGCCGGCGAGACCCGTGACGTGAACGTGTCTTTCCCCGACGAGTATCAAGCAGCTCATCTCGCCGGCAAGCCGGCTGTATTCGAGGTGACCGTCCAGGAACTGCGTGAAAAGGGCGAGGCTGCCATTGACGACCAGCTTGGCCAGAACCTCGGTTTTGAAGATCTTGCAGGCCTGCGCGAGGCCGTTGCCGGCCAGATCAACGGCCAGCACGCGACCGCACTGCGCCAGGCGCTGAAGAAAAACGTTCTTGATGCGCTGGCAACCGGCGAGGAATTCGACGTGCCGCCGTCGCTCTATGCGTCGGAGTATGAGAATGTCGCACGTGCGATGAACCCGGATGCACCGGCCGCGCACGACCATGACCATGACGATGATCAGGATCATGAGCACCCGGCGGCCGACGAGGGTATGGATGACGATGCCAAGGCCGAAGCCAAGACTGTGGCCGAGCGTCGTGTTCGTCTCGGCCTGCTTCTGACCGAGATTGGCCGCGTCAACAATATCGAGGTAACCGACGAGGATACCCGCCAGGCCGTATTCGAGGAAGCCCGCCGCTATCCAGGCCAGGAACAGATGGTTCTTGAGTATTTCCAGAAGAACGAACAGGCGATGCAACAGCTCGCCGGACCGATTTTCGAGGACAAGACGGTTGATTTCATCCTCGAGATGGCAAATGTAACCGAGGTACAGACGGACGTGGAAACGCTCTATGCCGCCCCGGAAGCGGGCGAGGGTGAGGCCGCGGCCAAGAAGAAGCCGGCCAAGAAGGCCGCCAAGAAAGCGGCGGCCAAGTCGGCCACAGCCAAGAAGGCGGCTCCGAAAAAGGCGGCTGCCAAGAAGGGGGCCGCAAAGAAGGCCGCCAAGAAAAAGTCCTGACCGGCAAGACAGCCGTAACGAGGAGATGAGAGATGAGCGAGTTTGATCAGCCGATGGCAAACCTTGTCCCGATGGTCGTCGAGCAGACGAACCGCGGCGAGCGTGCCTATGACATTTTCTCGCGCCTTCTGAAGGAGCGTATTATCTTCCTGACCGGACCGATCGATGACGGTGTCGCTTCGCTGGTATGCTCGCAGCTGCTGTTCCTTGAGTCGGAAAACCCGACCAAGGATATCGCGATGTATATCAACTCGCCGGGTGGCATCGTGACCTCCGGCCTCGCGATCTATGACACGATGGAATATATCCGCCCGGACGTATCCACCGTTTGCATCGGACAGGCGGCGTCGATGGGCTCGCTGCTGCTGACAGCCGGTGCCGCAGGCAAGCGTTTCAGCCTGCCGAACGCGCGCATTATGACGCACCAGCCGAGTGGTGGCTTTCAAGGTCAGGCAAGTGACATCGAGATCCATGCCAAGGAAATTCTCGACCTGCGTCGCCGTCTCAACGGTATCTATGAGAAACATACCGGCAAGACGCTGAAACAAATCGAGAAAATCATGGAGCGTGACACCTTCATGACCGCTGATGACGCGCAGCAATTCGGCCTGATCGACTCAGTTGTCGAGAAGCGCCCGACGCCAGAAGGCGACAGCTGATTTCATCAAAAATACGGTTTCGGTATGTGAATTGCAGGCTGCCTGACAGGGCCGGTCCAAGAATATCGTTGAATCGAAACCGTAAGCCCACATAAACTGTAGTTGCGCACTGCCGCCGGTGCGCCTCACTGCGACGCGAGGAGCCACACCATGGCGAAGACCGAAGACGGCGACAAGGGCACTCTTTTCTGTTCTTTCTGCGGAAAGAGCCAGCATGAAGTCCGCAAGCTGATTGCCGGGCCGACGGTGTTCATCTGTGACGAGTGCGTCGAGCTGTGCATGGATATCATCCGTGAAGAGCATAAGACCTCGCTGTCCAAGGGGCATGACGGCGTCCCGACTCCGGCCGACATCAACCATGTGCTGGATGAGTATGTGATCGGCCAGGCACGGGCCAAGCGCGTGCTGTCTGTGGCGGTTCACAACCATTACAAGCGCCTCGCCAACGCCGGCAAGACTGGCGACATCGAGATTTCCAAGTCGAATATCCTTCTTGTCGGCCCGACCGGGTGTGGCAAGACGCTGCTGGCCCAGACGCTGGCGCGGATGCTGGATGTGCCGTTCACCATGGCTGATGCCACGACACTGACCGAAGCCGGCTATGTCGGCGAAGATGTCGAGAACATTATCCTGAAGCTGTTGCAGGCCGCCGATTACAATGTTGAGCGCGCGCAACGCGGCATTGTCTATATTGACGAAGTCGACAAGATTTCGCGTAAGGCGGACAATCCGTCGATCACCCGCGATGTGTCGGGCGAGGGCGTACAGCAGGCGCTTCTCAAGATCATGGAAGGCACAGTTGCCTCGGTTCCGCCGCAGGGCGGCCGCAAGCACCCGCAGCAGGAATTCCTGCAGGTCGACACGACCAACATCCTGTTCATCTGTGGCGGTGCTTTCGCTGGGCTGGACAAGCTGATTGCGGGCCGTGAGACCGGTGCCGGTATCGGCTTTGGCGCGAATGTGCGCGCCCCTGATGACCGCAAGACTGGCGAGCTTCTGTCAGACCTTGAGCCAGAAGATCTGATCAAATTCGGCCTGATTCCTGAATTTGTCGGCCGCCTGCCGGTGGTTGCGACCCTTGAGGATCTCGACGAGGAAGCGCTGATCCGCATCCTGACCGAGCCGAAGAACGCCCTGATCAAGCAGTATCAGAAGCTGTTCGAGATGGATGAGGTATCTCTGGAGTTCCGCGAGGACGCGCTTCGCGCGATCGCCCAGAAGGCCATTGCCCGCAAGACTGGCGCGCGTGGTCTGCGCTCGATCATGGAAAACATCCTGATGGAGCCGATGTTCGAAATTCCGACAGCCGGCGATATAGAGGAAGTCGTGATCAACGCCGACGTTGTGGATGAGGGCGCCGCACCGCTGGTCGTGCACGCGAAGAAGCCGTCGAGTGCTGAAAAAAGCGCCTGAACGCGCTCTCGCAGTTACCAGATATCGAATAAACTGCCACTCACGGCCTTTGATAGGTTTGCGTGACGATTCATCGCGCATCTGTGTCAAAAGTGGTCTCGGTGAAGTGTTTATTGGTATATTCTTCTCGAAATTCACGGACTGACTGGCCGCTCGGCCGGTTGACGGTCGCCCTGACCGCCACCATATCTTGTCCATAGACAATCCATTGTTTTGCAGTGCCCGCCGGAAGGCTTCCCGCCCGATCGGCGAAACAAGGAGACATACATGTCAGACGGAGCGATGATCACCCTCCCGGTCCTTCCCCTTCGAGATATCGTCGTATTCCCGCACATGATCGTGCCGCTGTTCGTCGGCCGCGAGAAGTCGATCCGCGCGCTTGAGGCCGTAATGGCCGAGGACAAGCAGATCATCCTGGTAACCCAGAAGGAAGCCGACACCGAGGATCCGGATGCCGATGGTCTGTACACCATCGGCACGGTTGGATCGATCCTGCAACTGTTGAAACTGCCTGACGGTGCCGTGAAGGTGCTCGTTGAAGGTGGCGAGCGCGTTGTGATCGACCATCAGTCGCTGAATTCGAATGAAGGATTTCTTGCTGTCGATGCCGAAATCCTGGAGCAGGACGGCTATCTCGGTGCTGACACCGAAGGCCTGGCGCGCGCCGCCGTACAGCAGTTCGACCAGTATATCAAATTCAACAAGAAGGTTGCATCGGAAGTCCTCAGTGCCATTGAGCAGGTCACGGAGGCCGACAAGATCGCCGATATGATCGCCTCACATCTGGCTGTGAAGATCGAGGAAAAACAAGAGCTTCTTGAGCATCTTGATATCCACCAGCGGCTTGAGCGTATCTTCCAGCTGATGGAAGAGGAGATTGGCGCGCTGCAGGTTGAAAAGCGGGTCCGCAACCGCGTCAAGCGTCAGATGGAGAAGACGCAGCGCGAGTATTATCTGAACGAACAGATGAAGGCCATCCAGAAGGAGCTCGGCGACGGCGAAGACGGCCGCGGCGAACTGGAAGAGCTTGAGGCACAGCTTGAAGAGACAAAGATGCCGCAAGCCGCCCGCGAAAAGGCGGATGCCGAAATGCGCAAGCTCAAGAACATGGGCCCGATGAGCGCCGAGGCGACCGTCGTCCGCAACTATCTCGACTGGATTCTCGCCGTTCCATGGCAGAAATCCAGCCGACTGAAGAAAGACATCATCAAGGCCCGCGAAATTCTCGACGCCGACCATTATGGCCTGGAAAAGGTCAAGGACCGCATCATCGAGTTTCTTGCCGTTCAACAGCGCACAAAGTCGGTTAAGGGACCGATCCTGTGCCTTGTCGGCCCTCCTGGTGTCGGCAAGACCTCGCTTGGCAAATCGATTGCGCGCGC
>JAKMFG010000250.1 GCA_022425565.1 Alphaproteobacteria bacterium | reverse complement strand
ATATCGTCGAGCCGATGGACCATCCGATCTCGCACCGGCATCTTCGCATCACCCATTCCTCGATGCTCTATTCCGACAAGACCTTCATGGGGATGACCACCTCGGGCCAGAACGCCGAGGATGTGCTTGATATGTGCGCCATCCTGTTTGGTGCAGACTATCTCGAAACCCATGCGGTCGTCACCGGCAATTGCAACGGCAACTCGCCGCTGGTCTGGGACGAGACGATGCTGTCGGCAATGCGCGCCTTCAACCGCCGCAACCAGCCGGTGCTGTGCTCTCCCTTTGTTCTTGGTGGGGCAAATACTCCGGCCTCGACCGTGCCTACGGTAGCACAGCTGAACGCCGAGGCGCTGTCGGCGCTTGCCTATACCCAGGTGATCCGCCCTGGATGCCCGGCCATTTACGGGCACTACCTCTCGACGGTATCGATGCAGTCCGGAGCGCCAATGGCCGGCACGCCCGAGATCAGCCTGATGAATTTCATGATCGGGCAGATGGCGCGGCATTACGGCATTCCGTGGCGTACCTCCAATACCCTTGGCGGTGCAAAGACGCTTGACGCGCAGTCGGGCTATGAATCGGCGACGACGCTGATGGCGGTGCTGCTGTCCGGCGCGAACTATATCTGGCATTCGGCAGGCTGGAACGAAGCCGGCATGCATTGCTCGATTGCGAAATTCATCGTCGATGCCGAGCAATGCGCCATGGGCTATCGCATGGCCGAAGGTCTGAAATGGGACGATTTCGACGAGGCGCTGGCCGCCATTCGCGATATTGGACCGGGCGGCCATTATCTTGGCCATCCACACACGCAGGAGAAGTTCCAGCAGGCCTTCTTCATGCCAAAACTGTTCGACAACAACTCATTCGAGCAATGGGTTGCCGAAGGCTCAAAAGATGTCACCGAGCGGGCGCTCGCGACCGCAAAATCGATGCTGGACAGCTATGAACAGCCACCGATGGATCCGGCCACCGACGAGGCACTTCGCGACTATATCGCGCGGCGCGAACGTGAAATCCCGGCTATGGATGCGCTGAATCAGGAATACTAGAACTGGCCCGGGGCGAATCGTCAGGGCGAATCGTCGGCGCGAATCGTCAGGCCGAATCGTCGGGGCAGGCCGTCAGGGCAGGCTCAGCTTTGCCATACGGCCGCCGTCGATACGGTAGATCTCACCAGTGACAAAACCCGCCTCCTCCGATGCAAGGAAGGCAACAAGCGCTGCCACTTCCGCCGGGCTGCCGGTGCGGCCTGCAGGATGGATGCCGCCGATGTCGCGCCGGAATGCCGCCGGGTCTTCCATCGATTCGATGAAATCCTCGTTCAGTTCGGTGTCGATCCATCCTGGCGCAACGGCGTTGCAGCGGATCCCGTCAGCCCCATGGTCGACGGCGACGGCGCGGGTCAGTCCGTGGAGCCCTGCCTTTGAGGCGCAATAGGATGCATGCCCGGGGTTTGAACCCAGCCCCTCGATCGAGCCGATATTGACGATGCTGCCCCGTGCCGCGCGCAAATGTGGCAGCGCCGCCTGGATCATCAGGAACGGTGCGGTCAGATTGACCGCCATGTCATGCGCCCAGTCGGCCGTTCTCATCTCTTCGATGCCGGCCTGCCGCATCACCCCGGCATTGTTGACCAGCACATCCAGCCGGCCGCCGGCATCAATGATCTGCGACACAACCTGTGCCGGTGCGCCCGGGTCGGCGAGGTCGGCACTGATCGATTCATGGTCCGGGTCATGACCACGCTGCACGGTGAAGACCCGCGCGCCTTCATCACGCAGGCGGTCGGCAATTGCCTTGCCGATGCCGCTTCGCCCACCGGTAACAAGCGCCAGCTTTCCCTCAAATCTCATTTTGGCCCCTCAGCTGTCTTCCCCTGCAGTGTCATGCATCCGCGTGATGGCGACAAGCATCTTGGCCGCTGACGCGCTTTACGCATGCCAAGGCAGGCCGGTCTGGTCTATTCTGGCTACCATGCGTTGCCGCTATGTCCGGAGCCTGTGAAGATGAGCCGCAATCCCGAGAAAAAATACTGGTACGAAGTGATCGCCCGGATGCTGGCCGCCGAGGGCGTGTCCGACTGCTTTGCCCTGCTAGGCGATGCCAACATGCATATGGCGACGCATCTGGATACGCTCGGCACGCGGATGATCCATGTCCGGCATGAACATTGCGCGGTGGCAGCGGCCATGGGCTATGCCCGCAAGACAGGTCGCACGGGGGTCGCCACGGTGACCTGCGGGCCCGGGCTGACACAGCTGATGACCGCCCTTCCGGCGGCGGTGCGGGCGCATATCCCGCTTGTCGTCATCGCCGGCGAGGCCCCGCTGACCCGGGCCTGGTACAATCAGGGAATTGCACAGGCGCCCTTTGTCGAGGCCACCGGTGCGGCCTATCTCTCGCTGCATCACCCACCACGCTTTGCCACCGGTATCCGTGATGCCTTTCTTCAGGCGCGGACCGAGATGCGGCCGGTGGTTGTCGGCATTCCCTTTGATCTGGCGGAAAGCGAAGCTGCGGCCCTCCCTGCCCTGCCAACCCCGTCGGCCGAGCTGATGCCGGCCGCGTCGCCGCTCCCGCCGCATGAGGACGAGCTTGCCGCCGCACGAGAGATGATTGGGGATGCGAGGCGGGTCATTGTCATGGGCGGACTTGGCGCGGTTGCCGCCAGTGCCGGGCCGGCATGCGCAGCGCTTGCCGACAGGCTGGACGGACTGCTGGCGACGACCCTGCCCGCACGCGGGATGTTCCATCACCATCCCTTCAACCTCGGTGTTGCCGGTGGCTTTTCATCGGAAGTCGCACGGGAATGTTTTGCCGAAGCCGATCTTGTGATTGCCGTCGGGGGATCGCTTGCCAGCCATAATTCGGATTCCGGCAAGCTGTGGCCGAACGCGAGGCTGCTGCAGGTCGACATCACACCGGCCACCATGGTTCAGGGACGGCGCGCTGCCGATGCCACGATGCGGTCCGATGCGAGGCTGGGCATCGAGGCTCTGCTCGACGGGCTGGACCAACGGGATCAGGGCTGGCGCAGCGATGCGCTTGCCGACGATATCCGCAGCCGCCCGTTCGACAGCACGGGTTTCACCATTGATGACGGCACACACGACCCGCGCGAGGTGGTTGCCGCACTGGAGGCGGCGCTGCCGCAGAACTGCCAGCTGGTGAATTCCTCAGGTC
>JAKMFG010000241.1 GCA_022425565.1 Alphaproteobacteria bacterium | reverse complement strand
ATGCCATGGTCAAAGGCGGTTCGGCACATGGCCTGCTTGGTGTCATGGGTGGTGTCATTGCCGAAATTGTGCCAGAGGCCGAGTGACACTGCAGGCAATTTCAGCCCGGACCTGCCCAGTCGGCGGTAGGGCATCTTCTCGTAGCGATCTTCGGCAGCCTGCCACATCTATAGTCTCCTTGCGCTCCTTGCGCTCTTTGCCATTGCCGTTTTCATTGTGATTTTCATTGTCAGGAGCCCAATTCCAGACGTCCCGCGATTTTGCCTGATGTCAGATCACGCGCCAGCCCATCCCGTGCAACAGCCAGCCAGATGCCCCAGCGCCAGCGCCGTCAGCAACCCGTTGCCGGACAGATAACCCGACACATCGGGCCCCGACACACCACATGCCGCCCCACCGCAGGCGAACAGGCTGTCGAACACCGAACCATCTGCCCGCTTTACCCGCGCATGCTCATCCACCAGCAGGCCTCCCTGCGTATGGAACAGCGCACCAGTGACCCGCACCGCGCAATAGGGCGCTCGCAATAGTGTATCCGCTGAAAACTGCCGTCCGAATCCGTCTGGTTCGCCGCTTTCGGCAAGCGTGGCAGCCTTTCTCAGCGTTGCTTCAAGGGCACTGCCGTCCACACCGATCCGCGCCGCAAGTTCAGCTGGGCTGTCTGCCACAATCACCGCGCCGTTCTCTTCAGCGTTGCGGAAATCCTCGAATTTCCGGCCAAGCTGCTGCAGGCGGCTGTCGAAAATGTTGAAAGCCGTCTGTTCCGGCTGCGCCAGGACGGCGACTGCCTGCTCCGAATATCCAAGATGTTCGTTCGAAAAGCGCCGGCCCTCGAGATTGACCTGAATGCCGCCCTCCATCATCAGCGCCCAGGTAACGAGAATGCCATGTGGGTGCGCGACAGAACCATGCCCCTGATATCCGGACAGATGTGTCGGGACGGCACCGATTTTCTCGCCCCACAGGATGGCCTCTCCCTGATTGCCGGGATGCCCGAAATACAGGGCATCCTTCATTTCGGGGATATATCTCGCAACCAGCTCAGGATTGCCGCCATAGCCATTGCAGGCAAGAATCGTTCGTTTTGCAGCGATCGCCTCAATCGCGCCATCCGGCCGCTCACAACGCGCACCGATCACATCCCCGTCTGGCGACAGGAACAGATCAGTGACACATGCGCCCGTCACAATCATGGTGTCGGTTGCCGAAACTGCCTGTTCAAGCCGTGTGATCAGCCCCTGCCCTGTCACCTCTGGCACGGCATGCATGCGGTGGTGGCTGTGGCTTGGATAGAGAAAATCATCAAGCACATGGAACGGTATTGAGTGACTGTCGGCCAGCCAGTCGATGGTCTTGGGAATCTGCGTCACGATGGTGCGCACATAATCCGGATCGGCGCTGTTCTTGTTCTTTGCCATGATATCGCCGATGAACGCATCCTGGCTGTCGGATATGGACTGCGCCGCCTGTGCCTTTGTACCAGCCGCCGGAACCAGCCCCGAGGATAGCGCGGTAGAGCCGGAAAGCTGGGTATCACGCTCGGCAATCAGCACGGATTCACCTGCCTCGCTGGCGGCAAGCGCCGCTGTCAGTCCGGCCGCGCCGCCCCCGATGATGAGGCAGTCGACCTCGATTTCGGCTTCGATGCTGTCACTGACAATTACGCCTGCCATAAGTTTTTCAGCTCCCGCTAAACAACGCCTGCGCCTCGGCGATGCTCATCGTCTTTCCGACCGTTGCAAGTGCCTTGATCGCCGTGTCATGTGTTTCTGGAGAAAAGGCGGCACACCCGTCATGAAGGGTGATGGTATTGAAATCCCGCACATGCGCATCGCGAACGGTCGAGGCCACACCGCCATTGGTGACGATACCGCACACCATCAAGGTCCTGATGCCGGCACGGCTGAGAACAAACTCCATCCTCGTCTGGTAAAATGCTGAATAAGCGACTTTTTCTACGATTAGATCTGTAGGCTGAAGTTCATCCACCAGGGAATGGCCCCAGCCGCCGGGAACGAAATCACCAGTTGTCAGGAACGGCCTGAGTGTCTTCAGATGTGACGAAATGAAAGGGGCTCCGCCACGCCCGGGGATCAGGCTGAACTGGGTCGAGACAACCCATCCACCGGCTTGCCGCACGGTATCGAGAAGCGGTCTAATGCGGGACGGCAGGGCGGCAATCTCCGGGCTGCTGGTGCCGGACCGGCCATAAGCACCTTCCGGATGCAGGAAGTCATTCTGCAAATCAACGATCAGTACCGCCGTTGAAGCGGCGTCGAAGGCGCTGTCGGACATGTCTACCCCTGTTCCTCGATGATGATGTTGCCAAGATCGTCCACACGGGCCGCAAGACCCGGATCGACATAGATGGTGGCATCGGGCTGAACCAGCAGACAGGGCCCGTTCACCTCGGCACCGGCAGGAAGCCGCAACCTGTCGATGATGGTCCCGTCATGCCACTGACCACCGGCGAAAATTTGTTGGTCGGCCAGATGGCAGTCATCCGCCGACGCCGCACGCTCGCCACGCGCCAGGCGGGCGATATCCACTTCGGGCCGTTTGCCGATCACAGAAAGCCGAAGGTTCAGCACACGCACTGGGATGTTTTCGAGCAGACGTCCATAAGTGCGCCTGTAACTCGCATCGAAAGCGGCGCGGATGACCTCGATCGTGAGCCCCTTGTCCGACATCGGCAGCGGAACAGCCACAGCATGCGTCTGACCAAGATAGAGCATGTCGAGCTCAATCACCGTTTCAAGACCGTCGATTGACGCGTTCGACCGCCTGATGACCTCTTCGGAGGATGCAGTGATCTCGTCAACCATCGCTGCCAGCGCCTCGCAATCAAGAGTATCCAGCATCCTGTTGAGCGTGCGGACCTCGTCATGCCGCAGGTCCGACATCACACAGCCAAGCGCCGAATTGACGCCGGGGAAGCGTGGTACGATCGCTGCTGCCAGACCAATCTCTCGAACCAGCGCACCGGCATGAAGCGCACCTCCCCCGCCGAATGGCATCGCTGCAAAGCGTTTCGGATCATGTCCCCGCTCGATCGAGATCAGGCGAATGGCACCTGCCATTTTCGCGTTGGCAACGCGAATGATCGCCTCGGCGGCCTCTTCAACCGAAATCCCGAGCGGGCCGGCAATATGCGTGTCGATGGCGGCGGCGGCGGCATCACTGTCCAACCTTGTCAGCTTGTCGCCGATCGGGTTGCGGGCGTCGATGCGGCCAAGCACCAGATTGGCGTCTGTGACGGTCGGGCGGTCATTGCCGAGGCCATAGCAGACCGGCCCCGGGTCGGAACCCGCGCTCTGCGGCCCGATATCCAGCAGGCCTGTCTCGTCAATATGGGCAATCGACCCACCGCCTGCGCCAATGGTCGTCATCTCGATCATCGGCGTACGGACAACCATGCCAAAATCGATGCTGGCCTGTGAGGTCAGGGTGTTTTGCCCATCGGCGACAAGCGATACGTCGAAGGATGTGCCACCCATGTCGCCGGTGATGACATTTTCAAAACCTGCCGCACTGGCGATCTGGCGCGCGGCAACGACACCGGCCGCCGGCCCGGACAGTGCCGTGCGCACCGGAAGCGCCTTGGCCGTATCGACCGACATGACACCGCCATTGGACTGCACGATCAGGATTTCCGCAGGGGCACCCTCGCCCTCCAGCCGTTCCTCAAGCCGTGCCAGATAGTTCGCGACGACTGGCTGCAGATAGGCATTCAGGCTCGCCGTCGAGCAGCGCTCAAACTCGCGGATTTCAGGCAGGATCTCAGTCGCCACGCTGACATGCTCGTTCGGCCAGGCATCACGCAGGATCTTGGCAGCGCGCGCCTCGTTTTCGCCATTCGCATAGCCATTGATGAAGAACAGGCATACCGCTTCACAGCCCTGTTCAAGCAGGTGTGCCGCTGCAGCACGGATTTCGTCCGGATCTACCGGCGTCTTGACCTCGCCGCTGGCAAGCGTGCGCTCGGTGACCTCGAGACGGCTCTGCCGTTCAATCACCGGGGTAAACTGGCCTCACAGCCCCCAGGTGGTCGGCCGGTCGCGGCGCCGCATTTCCAGAACATCGCGGAACCCCTCCGTGGTGATGATGCCGGCCTTGGCACCCTTGCGCTCCAGCAGGGCATTCGTCGCCACTGTCGTCCCATGAATGATCGTCGAGACAGCACCAAGATCGTCGGTTGCGGCGTAGATACCGCTAAGAAAACCCGCCGACTGGTCGCCGCGGGTCGATGGCACCTTTGCGACACGCACCTCGCCGGTGTTTTCATCAAGGGCGAGGATATCGGTAAAGGTTCCGCCGACATCGACACCGATCACGATGGATGAGCTCATGATCCCGCTCCCTTGCCGCCAGCTGTGACATATCCTTGCGCCTCGTCATGCGCTTTGTGATCGCCGGTGCGCGTTGACGCATCACCATAGCCACCGCCGCCAGGTGTCTCGAGCCTTACACGCTGGCCGCGTTTCAGCTTGATGCCTGTCATCTTGGAAACGAGTGGCGGGGATTCACGCCCGTCGATGGCATCCGGGCCGTCGCTGTCGAAATAGAACCTGTTGGGCGCGCCGGCACCACCGCCGGCGACACCGGGAGGTGGGTTTTTGCCACGTTCGCCAAACAGAAATGCCGTGGCGGCTTCTTCCAGCAATTCAATTTCATAAACCGCGCCAAGACCACCCCGGTGCTGCCCCTCACCACCAGAATCCGGACGAAGGGCCCATTGCGTGAATGCAACCGGATAGGCAGCCTCGAGAATTTCAAGCGGCGGAATGGTCGCCGTGCTGATCGGCGCGTTGCCGTGGTTCAACCCGTCCCCTTCGGGATGGCCGCCATGGCCGCCGCCAAAGAACGAGAACATCACCCAGCGGCTGCCATCGCCGCGATGCCCGGCAAGTGACAGCGCGTTGATTGTCCCGTAGGCGCACCCATTGACCCGTTCCGGCGATACGTGCTGGAAGGCCTGGAACATGACATCAATCAGGCGAAGGATGGTTTCTGTGTAGCCACCTACCGGCTTTGGCGCGGTGACGCTGAGAAAGCTGTCCTCTGGAATGATGAATTCCACCGGTTGCAAGACGCCAGCATTTGCCGGCACATCGGTGAAGATATGTTTCAAAGCCACATAGGTGGCTGCGATGGTCGTTGAGCGCGAGATATTCACCGGACCAGCGCAGGCTTGGCTTGAACGGCTGAAATCAATGGTCAATCGGTCACCTGATATCGTCATGTCGACGGCAAGGGTCAGCACATCATCGCTGACCCCGTCATTGTCCAGATAATCCTCAACCGAAATGGTGCCGTCCGGCAGCGCCGCAAGGTGATCGCGCATCATGCGCTCGGCGCGCTGCCTGAGAAGTGCCAGCGCCGTGGACACATCGGTCTCGCCATATTCGTCCAGTAGATCGCCAAGGCGCTGGTGGCCAAGGTCGAGGGCGTTGATCTGGGCGTTCATATCGCCATAGAGCGAATTTGGAAGGCGCGAATTGGCTGACAGAATGGCAACGATATCGTTTTTCAGCACCCCTGCCTCAAACAGTTTCACTGGTGGGATCAGCATGCCTTCCTGAAAGGATTCAGTAGCTTGCGGGTTATAGTTGCCCGGTACATTTCCCCCGACATCATGCCAGTGACCGACAGAGGCAAGATAGCAGAAGATCTCTCCATTACGGAAAATCGGCTTCACAAGCCGGAAATCTGAAAGGTGCGTGCCACCATCATAGGGATCGTTGAAAATGAACACATCGCCATCGGCAACGCCGCCGTCGCGCCGCACCCTTTCGATCACCGCCTTCACGGCAAACGCCATCACCCCAACAAAAATCGGCAGTCCAGATTTACCTTGAACAAGTGTTTCGCCGGTCTGCGCGTCATAAATGCCGTGGCTGGCATCATGCGCCTCGGCAATGATCGGGTTGAAGGCGGAGCGGAAGAGCGTTGCATCCATCTCGTCGGCAATCTGTTCGAGACGGCCTTTGAGAATGGCGAGCGTCACTGGATCCATTTTGGTAGAAGTCATGAAAAATCAGTCCGTTGAGTCAATATCTTCATAATTTTTGCCAAGTTCCAGAAGCGCACTGGTTTCAATGATCTCGTTCAAACCGTTGAAATCATGCATCCGGTCAGCAAAGGCGGCATTGTTTCCGTCGGAGAGCAGTCCGTTGTAATAGGCCTGCAGATGCCGTGAAATCGCCCGCACCGCACCACCGGGGAAAATGGCAATGCTGTAGCCAAGCGTGGCAAGGTCGTCAGCAGATTTGATCGGCGTCTTGCCGCCCTCGACCATATTGGCAAGAAGCGGCACACGGCTAGCGAACCGGTCACAGAGAAGCCGCATCTCGTCGATCGACTGCGGCGCCTCGATGAAAAGTACATCGGCACCGGCCTCGCGATAGGCTTCGGCCCGGTCCAGTGCAGCTTCCAGCCCCTCGACAGCGCGGGCGTCAGTGCGCGCGATGATCAGTGTGTCGTCACTCTGGCGTGCATCGAGAGCGGCTTTCACCTTGCCCACCATTTCACCGCAGGAGACGAGCTTCTTGCCATCGAGATGACCGCATCTTTTTGGAAAGGACTGGTCCTCTAGCTGAATGGCCCCGGCCCCGGCACGTTCGAAATACCGAACGGTCCGCTGAACATTAAGCGCATTGCCAAACCCGTTATCGGCATCGACGATCACTGGCGTCTCGATACGGTCGGTAATCGCCGCCAGGGTGTCGTGCACTTCGGACACGCTGACAAGACCGATGTCAGATCGTCCGAAGCGGGTATAGGCAATACTAGCGCCCGACAGATAGACAGCCTTCGCACCGGTCTGTGTCGCGATCAGGCCAGACAGCGCGTCATAGATCCCCGGGGCAAGAAGGATGCCCTCATTTCCCATCAGTTCCCGTATCGTCATCAGGCCCCCTCCGCCGCTGCCGTCGTATGAAAGCGCTTTTCCAGATGTGGGATCAGCCCACCATCCATAATCATGGCACGCAGAAAATCGGGCAAAGGCTCAAGTTCGAGAATCGTGTCCGACGCCGGAAGCATCACCGACGCGCTGTCGAAATCGAAGGTGATCTCCGCACCGTCCGTCAGACCGGGATGATCGTGCAGCTTGGCATCTATGGTGAAGACGGGCAGGCCCAGATTGATTGCGTTGCGATAGAAAATACCGGCAAAACTCGGCGCAATCACAGCTGCAATACCGAGGTGCTTCAATACTTCGGCGGCCTGCTCGCGCGACGAGCCTACCCCCATGTTCGGCGCACCAAGCATTACGTCGCCAGCGCGCACATTTTCTGCAAATTCGGGCCTCACAGCCTCGAGGCAATGCATCGCCAGTTCGGCAAGCGGGGATTTCATGTATTTGCCAGGGGCAAGTACGTCGGTATCGATGGTTTCGTCGAACCGCCAGAGCCGCGCCATCTGTCAGCCCTCCATGATCTCGCGCGGGTCGCGCATCGTTCCGGTCACCGCAGAGGCGGCAACTGTATAGGGCGACGCCAGATAGACCTGCGAGCCAGGCGCGCCCATGCGGCCCTTGAAATTGCGCGCAGTCGAGGACAGGCAGACCTCGTCATCGGCAAGCCTGTCGTCGCCGTATCCCGCGCAGATTCCGCAGCTGTTCGCGAGAAACTGTGCACCCGCATCCTCTAGGATCGACATGATGCCTTCGTCTGCGGCGCGGTCCTGATCCTGCTTGCTGGCCGGCGCGACCTTCAGGGTGATGCCGCTGGCGATGCGCCGCCCTTTCAACACACTTGCGGCAGCTGCCAGATCGACATATTTCGCGCCGGTGCAGGCCCCGATAT
>JAKMFG010000233.1 GCA_022425565.1 Alphaproteobacteria bacterium | reverse complement strand
CCATAGATTTCCTGCTCAGCCTCGAGAAGCGATGAGCGCAGCTCGGTCAGCGTTGCCCCGCCAAGCAGGTTCACCAGGCAAAGCCCGTCAGGCTTTAGCAACCTGCGAATCTGCGCCATAACGCCTGGAAGATCATCCACCCAATGCAGCATCAGGCAGGAAAACACCGCGTCGAAACTGCCCTCGGCAAAGGGCAGCCTGTCATATTCGCTTGCCAGTGCCGGACCGGCGGCGGCGGCCATCGCGGCAAATTCCGGGGCCGGGTCGGCCTGCAGCACAGTGCCGATCTTGCCCGTTTCACGGATCACGCCGGTCAGCGTGCCGTCATGGCTTCCAAAATCGAGGCAGGTGGAGAAATCACGCCGCATGAGTTCGAGCCTGTCGGCAATCCGCAGGGCGGCCTCGCGCTTCAGGAAGTCAAACCCGGAAAAGCCCGTGGCGGCCCGTGCGCGGTTGCGGCGCTGCGCCGTCTGGTCGAACAGTCGGGGGATGGATGGCTCTTGCGACATGGCCCGCACTGTCGCTGGCAGCAGGTCAAACCGCAAGGGAAAATCAGTGCAGTCGGAGGTCGTTAACGCCGCATTTACCCGGGCCCGCTAGCCTGTCCGGATGATCCGAACAGCTCGTCTCGTCACGCGCCCCGCACGCTATCTCGCTGGCCTTGTCCTGCCGCATCAATGCGTGCTGTGCAGGCGCTTTGCCGACAGCACCGGCCTGTGTGGCAAATGCTGGGGCGGCCTCTCGCCGATTGCCGCACCGATCTGCAGCCACTGCGGCCTGCCGCTTGGCCACACGCTGGCCGAACCCATATGCGCCGCCTGCTGGATGGACCCGCCACCTCTGGCGATGATCCGGGGCTGCCTTCATTACAATGACGTTTCGCGCAAGCTGATCCTCGCCTTCAAACATGGTGACGGGCTGCAGCTGACGCCGTTCCTGACATCCCTGATGGCACGCGATTTTGTGATGATGACGGGTGATGAGAACAGTCTGGTTGTTCCGGTGCCGCTTCACCGGCAGCGCTATTCCCGCCGACGATATAACCAGTCTGCCAAACTGGCACGGCGGCTCTGCCACATCACCGGGCGCGGCAGCCTTGCCACCGACATTCTCGTCAGGCACCGGGCCACGGCAAGCCAGGGAGGGCTGAGCCGACGCCAGCGGCACCGCAATCTCAGCAAGGCATTTTCGATAGACAATGCGGCAGGCAGGAGGCTTGCCGGCCGGCCGGTGGTTCTGGTCGATGATGTGATGACCACCGGCGCCACCCTGTTCGCAGCGGCAAAATGCCTGTCTGCGGCGGGAAGCGGCCCGGTCTCGGCGCTGGTGGTTGCGCGCGTGGCGCGACCGCGCGAGCCTTGATTTTACCGCCAAAAGGCCGGATATAAGCCTGACAAGATCAGAACAGGGTCGGCCAATGTCAAAAGTCGAAATCTACACCTCCATCATGTGCGGCTACTGCACGCGGGCAATCAGACTGCTCGAGAGCAAGAATATTGCCTATGAAGAGATCGACGTATCGATGAGCTCGGAGCTTCGCGCCAGGATGCGTAGCCGGTCCGGCGGCAGCAACAGCGTGCCCCAGATTTTCATTGATGATGACCATATCGGCGGCTGTAGGGAGCTTTACGCGCTGGAGAATGCCGGCCATCTCGACAAGCTGCTGGCAGCATGACAGCCGGACATGACCCCGTGGCCGTCGCCGCGCTGCAATATTGCGCCGCGGGCACTGCCGAGGAAACGCTTCACACACTGATGCCGCTGATTAACCGGGCGGCAGATGACGGCGCAAAGCTGGTCTGCCTTCCCGAGGCTGCCACCTTCCTTGCCGCCAGCCGCGCCGCGCTTTGCGATGAGGCGGAACCGGTGGGCGAAAGCCCGGTTCTGGACAGCCTATGCAATGCCGCGGCACGACGCGGGATCGAGCTGTCCATCGGATCGATGTTCTTCCTCGGACCGGATGGCCGGCACGTCAACCGGCACCTGCTTGTCGGTGCGAACGGCGAAATTCGTGCGCAATATGACAAGATTCATATGTTCGACGCCGATGTTGGCGATGGAAAGAGCTATCGTGAGTCACGCTATTTCGCCCCGGGCGATGAAATGGTACGCGCCGACAGCTGCGGCATGAATATGGGGCTGACGATCTGTTACGACCTGCGCTTCCCGCATCTCTATCGCCGCCTTGCACGAGACGGTGCACAGATGCTGGCCATTCCGGCGGCCTTCACTTTCAACAGCGGCAAGGCGCACTGGCATGTCCTGCTGCGTGCCCGTGCCATTGAAACCGGATGCTTCGTCGTTGCCGCCGCGCAATGCGGCACGCATGCGGATGGCCGCCGCACCTATGGCCATGCGCTGATTGTCTCGCCATGGGGCGAAATCATGGCCGAGGCCGATACCGATGACGGCAATGCCGCCGCCGGCGCGAATGATGCCGTCATCCATGCCAGCCTGGATGCAGACCTGGTCGTGAAGGCGCGAAAGGCGATCCCGTCACTGGGAACCCAGCCGGACTTTTCCTGATTGATATGCTGACCTGAAGCGGCCGGGTCAGACCGCGCCGTCACCCATCGCCAGATATTTCTGCGCCCGGTCCTCGACCAGAGCTGCAGCATCCATTGACTGCATCTGCTGCAGCTGGGTGAAACATGTATCTCCAAGACTGGCAATGGCCATCGCCTGATCTCGATGCGCGCCGCCAAGCGGTTCAGGGACAACGGCATCAATCACACCAAGTTCCTTCATATGCGCCGATGTGATGCGAAGCGCCTCGGCGGCGTCCTTGGCATGATCGCCGCTGCGCCACAGGATCGAGGCACAGCCCTCGGGCGAGATCACCGAATAGATGGCATGTTCGAACATCACCACACGGTTGCCGGTGGCAAGCGCGATGGCGCCGCCGGACCCGCCTTCTCCGATGATGCTGGCAACCATCGGGGTGGGAAGTCGCAGGCAGGAACGGATGGCGGTGGCGATGGCTTCGGCCTGGCCGCGCTCCTCGGCGCCGCGCCCCGGATAGGCGCCCGCCGTATCGACAAAGCTGAGAACCGGGAGGCCGAAGCGGCCGGCAAGGTCCATCAACCGGGACGCCTTGCGGTAGCCCTCCGGCCGCGCCATTCCGAAATTGCGCTTGATGCGCTCCTCGGTGGTGCTTCCCTTTTCAGTACCCATGACCATAACGGCCTGACCACGGAACCGCGCCATCCCGCCGATCACGGCATAGTCCTCGGCATAGTTTCGGTCGCCGGCAAGTGGCGTGAAATCTTCAAACAGCTGGTCGATGATGGCGCTGACACGCGGCCGGTCAGGATGGCGCGCGACCTGCACCTTTTCCCATGGACCAAGTTTTTCATAGGTCGTTTTCAGCTCACGCTCGATGCGGGTCTGCAGCTTGCCGATCTCGTCGGCAATGTTGATGCTGCCATCAGAGCTCATATGACGAAGCTCCTCGACCTTGCCCTCAAGGGCGGCAATCGGTTTCTCAAAATCCAGAAAATGTCGCATGACAGCCTGTCTATCCTGGTTGCAGCAAAATGTGTTTTGCGCCGCGGCACCGCGTTACGGGGCGCAGTTTAGTCGCCTTGATTCGCCTTCGCAAGCGGGTGCGCCGCCGCAACCAGGCCGGCGAGCCTGTCTGGACGGGTCTTGGTGTAAATCTGGGTGGTCGAAATATCCGCATGGCCCAGAAGCGTCTGCAGGCCACGAAGATCCGCCCCGCGATTCAGCATATGGGTTGCGAAACTGTGCCGGACCACGTGAGGGCTGACCCGCCGCGGGTCGATCCCGGCAGCCGCGCCGACACGTTTAAGCACTGTGGCGAACTGCTGGCGCGAGACATGGCTGTCACCCCAGGGAAACAGATATGGCGAGGTGACAAAATCCGCGGTCGCATCGCGGGTCGCCATCCATGCGGCAATGGCATCACGTGCCGGCGCGCCTGTCGCCACCAGCCGTTCCTTGCCACCCTTGCCAGTGACGATCACGGTTTCAAGCTCGCGCCGGAACTGGTCTACCGGCAATGATACAAGTTCGGAGACACGCAGGCCGGTGGCATAGAGCAGCTCGAGCATGGCCGTCATACGCAGCGCCTCGGCGGCCGGCGTGAGAGCTCGGGCAGCCCCGATCAGGCCGGTGATCTCCTCTTCCGACAGGCTTTTTGGCAGTGACGCCGGCTGCTTCGGATTGTCGATCCACCGGCAGGGATTGTCGGGCCGCACCCGTTCCTCGACCAGCCAGGCCATCATCTGGCGAAGCGCACTCAGGCGGCGGGCTACGGACCGGGCCGCAAGGCCGCTGTCCGTCCATTCCGCCAGCAGGCCTCGCAGGTCATCCGCATCGCAGCTGTCAAAATGGTGGCCGGTCTGTGACAGACCGTCCAGACATGCAGTCAGGTCGCGCTCATAGGCGACGAGGCTGTTTGCTGCCAGACCGCGGTCCGCAGCCATGGCCTGCAGGAATTCGGTAATTACCGGGTCCTGTCCGGCTTTGCTAGTTACCTTGTTCGGCATTGGTCTCGGTCGCAACACCAGCAGCAGCTGCTTCGGTGCCTGTACCATCAGCGGTGCCGGCTTCTGCGGCGCCGGTTTCTGTGGTGGCGGCATCGGCCACAGCGGCATCTTCTTCGATGGCCGGCGCACCCTCGCCAGCAGCTTCACCAGCAGCTTCAATTGTTTCCGTTTCAATCCCGCTTGCGCCGGCAGCAGTATCATCCGCGCCCACATCAATCGCCACATTGGCCGCCGCATCAATCATCGCGATCGGCATCACCTCGCCGGAGTTGCGCATCACCACAAGCAGGTGAGCCTTGGCCACATCGCCGGCAAACGCCTTTGCCGTGGCCGGCTGGCCAACCTTATCGAGCGCACGCGCCACACGGGCAGCATCCGCAGGATGAATGGCGGCAAGGTCGAGCGTGCCGACAATGCGATGGGCAAGAAGCACGGTTTCGGCAACACGGCCATCACCGGCGGCCTGTTCCATCGCGCGGAGCATGACCGGCGAGACCGACAGGAACGATGCGGGTTCACCGGAATTTGGCGATGCCAGTTCCAGCCAGTCATCGCCCGCATTCATGACGGCATCCATCGGCGTGCCCAGCTCGATGAGAGGCAGAAGGTGCCACAGGCCGAACCGGTCGAGTGGTGCGACATTGGCTTCGCCGCCGCCTATCATGGCAAGCAGGTCACGGGCCGCACGCGCCGTGTCCGTATCCAGCTGCGGCGGCAGATCGGCCGTATCGCCGATACCAAGAAGCAACGCCATCCTGACGGCGAGCGCCGGGTCGGCGGCAATGGCATCGCCAGCGCCTTCAAAGCCGAGGCTCTGGCGCACCAGCTCGGCATAAAGCGGCGCCATCATCAGACCGGCGCCGCCAGCGGTGTCCGCATCCATGGCACTGGCAATCATCGGCAGCCGGGCAATGCTCTGTTCCTTGTCGAGCGCGCGCCAGACAAGGGCCCGGGTCAGCGCCGATGGCTGGCTCTGGTGACGCGAAGCTGCCAGCTGCACCTGATCGCCTGTGAATGTGGCGCTGCGCCAGAGCTTTGCTGCCTTGCCATGGTCGACAATCCCGCGGTCCAGCGCCCGCCAGGTGGAGACAAGGCGCGCATCGGCATCGAGATAACGCAACCCGACCGCCGTCTGGACAGAACCGTCGGACAAGGCGTCCAGCGCGGCGACATTGATATCGCTATGCGCCGCATCCAGCAGCACAATGTGAAGCGGCTCGAGAAGCGAGGGGTCGATCGGCCCCGGGTCGGTGTCATTCAGCAGATTTGCGACAAGCGCCGAGAACAGCGCGTCATCGACACCCATGGCCGACAGAATGTCGGCAGCAAACTGGGCGCCGGCGGCATCGCCCATAGCCGCGCTGCATATCACCTTCGCCTTGTGCCAGAAGGGCTCGAAGGTGCGGCTGACCTGATACATCACCGTGCGGCACGCTTCCTCGTCACGACGGGCCATCAGCTGCGTCTCGACAAGCCACTGTTTCCAGTCAAGCCAGGGCTCTTCATCGGGAAGCTGTCCGACAAGCGATTCCAGCATCTGCGAGCGGCCACTCGCCGCCATCCAGTCGAGCCTCGCGGCCACCAGCGCATCAGCATTGTCCGCCGCGCCTACAGGCGGCACGGCCCGATGCGCAACAATGTTGTGCGCAAGGGCCGAAAGGGCCGGCGAGGAGCCGAGCACCCGGTCATTGTCCAGTAGCAGGGCGGCGCGGTCTGCCGATGTGTCCCGCCAGATGGTGACATTGAGGCCGGCTGCCGTCTCAATTCCGATGTTGGCGATGCCGAAGACCGGCGCGCTGCTTTTCTGCAGGCTGGCACCAGAGCTGGTCAGGCTGCTGTCAGAAGATGCCGTGCTCGTATCGCCCGTGTCACCCGTACCCGTAGCGCCCGTACCCGTATCGCCCGTACCCTCTGGCGTGGTGTCAAGGGTAAGACCCGGGCTAGCCGGTGCTGCCGGGGTACCCGAAGCAGCTGTGCCGCTGCCGTCGCCGTCTGCTGTGGTGGATGCATCAGTAGCTGTTTGTGCAAGCGTGGCAGGCTGTGTCGGTTCGCTTGTGGCCGGTACCTCGAGCACTGGAAGCTCGGTTACCGAATTGACCGCATCGTCGATTGATGAGATCGAACCGGCTGAGCCCGACAACCCGTTGTCTGACGCGTCATAGGTGATTTCATCACTGTCGGTACTGCGGTTGTCCTGGATGGTCGCAAGCAGGTCGACCGGTCCCTGATCCGACGTTTCAGTCGAAAATCGCTGTGCCGCCGCCGGCACAGACAGAAGCAGTGTCAGCCCTGCAACTACGCCGGCAAGCCGGAGGTTACAGCTGGAAAGATGTTTATTTGGGAAGTTTGTCATCCGGAATGACCTTGTTCACGGCGACCGTCGGGGCCGGAATCTGCCACGCGGAAAGCGCAATCAGACCGGCAGCCACGAGGCCGGCAACCACAACCAATACGATACCAATTCGATTCATCTTCGCTCCGCCATTCCGCCCCGGCTCTGGTCTTGCGGCAGGGTTTCGCATCGCAAGGCCGTCAGCACCTGACAAATTCAGGTATAGTTCCAGTAAGGCAAGATTATGTCTGTATTAGGGCAGTGCTGCCAAGGGCGCTGGACAACGTTGTCGATGGTTGCGGCATTTGGACGGGTCAGGCAGGATGCGCGATATGACGACCACAACCAAATCCGGGCCCGATCGGGGGCGATTGAAACAGGTCCTCGACAGACCGGTGACGCTTGTCGGCATGATGGGGAGTGGCAAGACCATCATCGGCAAGAAACTGGCGCAGGAGCTCGACCTTCCCTTCATTGACAGTGACGCCCGCATTGTCGAGACAGCTGGGATCAGCATTGCCGAGATCTTTGAAATCGCCGGAGAGGACAAGTTCCGCGCCATGGAAAGCGATGCCATCAGCGCAGCTGTTGACGAGGGCCCGGCAATCCTGTCGACGGGCGGCGGTGCCATCTGCGCGGAGGATATGGCAGAACTCCTTTGCAAGCGGACAATCGTGGTCTGGCTCAGCGCCGCGCCGGAAACACTTTTAAGCCGCATCGGCTCGGTCAGTTCGCGCCCGCTTCTGCGCGGCGATGACCCGCTGGGCGTGCTACGCCGGTTGGCGGCAGAGCGGGAAAAGGACTATGGCAAGGCTCATATCACCGTCAAAACGGACGGGCTGTCGGCCTGGTCGACAACCTTGAGCGTGCTGAGCGCCCTTGACACACATCTGGCGGTCACATAGGCCATAGCATTATGCATGATATTTCCACCCTGACCGTCGGTCTCGGGACACGCGCCTACGACATTTCCATCGGACGCGGTCTGATTGCGCGCGCAGACAACCTGATCGGCGCGTTCCTGAACGACAGACATGTTGTCATTATCAGCGACAGCAACGTCGCACCGATTCACCTGCCGGCCCTCATGACGGCATGCCAGCGCAGCTGCCGGCGTTGTGACACCATCGAAGTGCCGGCCGGCGAAGCCAGCAAGAGCATGGCCGCGCTGTCCAGGCTGCTGGAGGAGATTCTCGCCCTCGGCGTCGACCGGGGTGTTGTCCTTGTTGCCCTGGGTGGCGGGGTGATTGGCGACCTTGTCGGGTTTGCCGCGGCAAGCCTGCTTCGCGGTGTCGACTTCATCCAGGTGCCGACGACGTTGCTGGCGCAGGTCGACAGCTCTGTTGGCGGCAAGACCGGTGTGAACGCGGCCGCCGGCAAGAACCTGATTGGCGCCTTCCACCAGCCGCGGTCCGTCCTGGCCGATCTTGGCGCGCTTGACACGCTTCCCGACCGCGAGCTTCGCGCCGGCTATGCCGAGGTGGTGAAATACGGGCTTCTTGGTGACGCGGCCTTCTTCGAATGGCTCGAGGCGCATGGCAGCTCGGTCCTGAGCCGTGACGACGCATCGCTTCGCCATGCCGTCACAGTTTCCTGTGAGGCCAAGGCGCGTATCGTCGAGGCCGACGAGCGCGAGTCTGGCAAGCGTGCCCTGCTCAATCTGGGGCATACATTCGCCCACGCGCTGGAAGCGGTGTGCGGCTATGACGGCAGGCTGCTTCACGGTGAAGCGGTCGGCACCGGCATGGCGCTCGCCTATGACCTGGCAACGGAAATGCAGATCTGCAGCGGTCAGGACCGTGGCCGGGTGCATGCCCATATTGCCGCCAGCGGGCTCGTCACGCGGCTTGGCGACAGTCCGGCAGCACATGCCGATACGGCTGAACTGATCGATATTATGCGCCGTGACAAGAAAGTGCGGGACGGCCGGATGCGCTTTGTCCTGCCGCGCGCCATCGGTGACAGCTATGTCAGCGACGAGGTGCAGGAGGATGTGCTTACAGCCGTGCTGGAGGCAAGCCGATGAACAGCGAAATCCTGACAATGGTCGGCGTGATTCTGCTGCTGATTCTGGCATCGGCCTTCTTTTCCAGTGCCGAGACAGCGCTCACCGCGGCATCTGACGCCCGCATGCGCCAGCTTGCCGGCAAGGGCAACAAGCGAGCCCGGCTTGTCGAACGCCTCCGTGACGACCGCGAGGGGCTGATCGGCTCGATCCTGATCGGCAACAATGCCGTGAACGTCATTGCCTCGGCGCTGGCGACATCGGTCTTCATCTCGGTTCTGGATGATGCAGGCGTGTTGTGGGCCACCATCACCATGACGGTCATTCTGGTGGTGTTCGCCGAGGTGATGCCAAAGACCTATGCGCTCACCTATTCCGACAAATACGCGCTGATGATTGCGCCGGCCGTCCGCGTCGTCGTCATTGTTTTGAGCCCGCTGTCGATCGCGCTTCGCATGCTTGCCAGCAGCCTGATCCGCAAGCAGGACACGGACGAAGCAGATCGCGAGGAAGAACTTCGCGGCATGATCGAGTTGCATGGCGCCGACGGCGATGCCGACGACCGCGAAACGCAGGCCATGCTGTCCTCGGTGCTCGACCTGAACGAGATCAGCGTCGAACAGATCATGACGCACCGCGCCGGAGTGAAGATGGTCAATGCCGATGATGATCTGGAATCGCTTCTTCGCGAGGTTCTGGCCTCGCCGCATACCCGCCATCCGGTCTATTCGGGCAATCCCGACAACATCATCGGCGTGCTTCACGTCAAGGACCTGCTTCGTGCCGTCGGCAAGCGGCCAGGGATGGTGGAAAGCGGCAAACAACGCGCCACCACCGGCCGCGAGCTTGTCCAGGACATTGCCAGCGATCCCTATTTCGTGCCGGAGACAACGTTGCTGTTCGACCAGCTTCAGGCCTTCCGCGCAAGACGTGAGCATTTCGCGGTGGTGGTCGATGAATATGGCGACCTTCAGGGCATCGTTACGCTGGAGGATATTCTCGAGGAGATCGTCGGGGATATCGATGACGAGCATGATGTCGATCTTGCCGGCCTGACCGCACAGGCTGACGGATCATGGATTGTCGATGGTGCCGTGACGATCCGGGATCTGAACCGGGCGCTTGGCTGGCAACTTCCTGACGAGGATGCCGCGACAATCGCCGGGCTGGTGCTGTTCGAAAGCCGCACCATCCCGCGCCCGGGACAGGAATTCCGTTTTCACGATATCCGCTTCCGGATTCTGAAACGCGAAGGCAACAAGATCACCAGCCTACGACTGTGGAGCACGAGCAATGGATAAGCCCGCAACCCCCTATGGCGACACCCATCCCACCGAACTCAGCACGCCGGTGCCGCGCGAGGAGGTTCACAACCGCAGGATCAGCTGCAATGGATTCGTGCGCGAAGACGGGCTTTACGACATCGAGGCCGAACTTACCGACAACAAGACCTACCCATTCCCCACCGAGTTTCGGGACGATGTCACGCCGGACCAGTTCATCCACCATATGAAGGTGCGGGTGACCGTGGACCGCGACATGAAGGTCCATGCCGCCGAGGCGCTGACCATTGCTGGTCCCTATGCCGTATGCCCCACAGCCAATGATGTGTTCGACAGCCTTGTCGGGCTGACCATCGGACCGGGATGGCGCCGCCGCGTCACCGATGCCATCGGCGGACGCCATGGCTGCACCCATGTCACCGAGTTGATGGGCGTGGTCGGCACCATCGCCTATCAGACCCGATATGGCGAGGATGCGCGACAGCGACGGTTGCGGGTCGGCGCGACCGGCATGGAAACGGCAAAATCGCGAAGTGAGAACCGCGCCAGCGTGCTGGCCAATAGCTGTATCGCCTACGCCATCGAGGAAGACTGAATCCCTATTGTCAGGATGACAGGGTCAGCTGCAGCGCGTGAACGCTGCTTGCCAGTTCTTCGGCAAGAATGCTGTTGACCATGCGATGGCATTCGACGCGGCTCTTTCCGGCAAAGACGTCAGCCTTCATCACCACCTCGAAATGGGTCTCTCCCCCTTCGCGCCAACCGGCATGGCCGGCATGCTGGTGGCTTACATCTCGCACCTCGATCTCGCGCGGTGAAAGCGCGTCCTGAAGCTTTCTCGCTATGGCGTCGGCCATGGTCATATGCTATCTCCGAAGCGGGGGTTTTGATTGCCTGCATAACGCAGGCCGGTATGATGGACCATATTATGAGACGCCCCTCCAGACCAGAGGCAAAGATCCCGGGATTCACCGCGCCCGATGATGAGGAACCCACCTCGCGGATGCGGATTTGTGAAGCAGAGGGATGTCGCGCAGAAGCGCATTATCCGGCCCCGCGGTCGCGTGATGCGCTGCGTGACTATATCTGGTTCTGCCTTGAGCATGTGCGCGCCTACAACAAATCATGGAATTATTATGAAGGTCTTCAGGGTGCCGCGCTGGAGGCGGAGATCAGGCGTGCCACCACCTGGGAGCGCCCAAGCTGGAAGTTCGCCACCGGCAAGCCGGTCGAGGAAATCTTCGACGATCCTATGGGGGTGTTCGATTTCGACAAGACGGGCAATGGCGATCCACGGCTCCGCCATCTCAGCCCGGAGGAACGGCAGGCGTGGAAAACCCTGCGCATGGATCCTGTCAGCGACCTTGATGCCGTAAAGTCGCAATACAAGAAGCTGGCGAAAGAACACCATCCCGATATTAATGGGGGTGACGCCGGGGCCGAGGAGCGTCTAAAAGAAATCAATCTGGCCTATGATTTGATCCGCAAGTCATTGCAAACCGCT
Organism: Alphaproteobacteria bacterium; assembly: GCA_022425565.1. Classification (GTDB taxonomy): domain Bacteria; phylum Pseudomonadota; class Alphaproteobacteria; order Puniceispirillales; family Puniceispirillaceae; genus UBA8309. The sequence goes on along the minus strand of JAKMFG010000233.1, from coordinate 3,829 downwards.
GCCGCACCAACCATATTCTGACCTGAAGCCGGTGGCCCGGCAGATACCGGAGATTTACGCGTTATGCCTAACGAACAAACAATGACGAAGATGAACGCCCATTCGCTGGCAGCACCCGACACCACAATCGATGTCCGCACCGTGTTCGGCCTCGATATCGACATGAGCGTCCCGGCCTTTTCGCAGGGATCGGAATATGTGCCGGCGATCGACGAGGCCTATCAGTTCGACCATGACACAACGCTGGCGATTCTCGCCGGATTTGGCCACAACCGCCGGGTGATGGTCCAGGGCTATCACGGCACCGGAAAATCCACCCATATCGAACAGGTGGCGGCGCGTCTGAACTGGCCCTGTATCCGGGTCAACCTCGACAGCCACATCAGCCGTATCGACCTGATCGGCAAGGACGCCATCGTCCTTCGTGACGGCAAGCAGGTGACCGAATTCCGCGAAGGCATCCTTCCCTGGGCGCTGCAGAACCCGGTGGCGATCGTGTTTGACGAATATGACGCCGGCCGCGCTGACGTGATGTTCGTAATCCAGCGTGTTCTCGAGGTGGACGGCAAGCTCACCCTGCTCGACACCAACCGCGTAATCCATCCGGACCCGAGTTTCCGCCTGTTTGCCACCGCAAACACGGTTGGCCTTGGTGACACGACCGGCCTCTATCACGGCACGCAGCAGATCAACCAGGGCCAGATGGACCGCTGGTCGATCGTCTCGACGCTGAACTATCTTCCACATGAGGACGAAGTCGGCATCGTGACAGCAAAACTGCCGGAATATGACACCGAGGAAGGCCGCGAGCGCATTGCCAGCATGGTGCGCATGGCCGACCTGACCCGAAAGGGTTTCATGTCGGGCGATCTGTCGACTGTGATGTCGCCGCGTACGGTCATCACCTGGGCAGAAAACACCACCATCTTCGGCGATGTGACCACGGCTTTCCGCCTCAGCTTCCTGAACAAGTGTGACGAGGTGGAACGCCCGACCGTGGCTGAATACTACCAGCGCTGCTTCGGCATCGACCTGCCCGAGGCTCCGGTCCGGCAGACCACCGCCGGCTAGGCCTCTGCCCGATGGCGAATAGCGATGCAAACCAGCAGTTCCTGAAATCGACCGCAGCGGCGATGCGTGCCATCGGCGGTGGTGTCGAGCATCAGGTGACCTATGCCGGTACCGACACCCATGTCGGCAAAACAGATGTCCGGCTTCCGGCGCTGCCGCCGCGGGCGACGGCGCAGCAGCGTGCCAGCCTGCGCGGCGCGGCTGACGCAGCGGCCCTGTGGCTGGCGCATCACGACGAACCGACCCATCGCAAACTCTGCCCGAGCCTCGACGGCGCCCGTGCCATCTTCGAATCCGCCGAACGCGCGCGTGTTGAAGCCATTGGTGCGCGTGACCTAAAGGGAGTCGGCGACAATCTTGAGGCGGCGCTGAACCAGCGTTATGAAGACCGCCAGATCGAGGCCCCCGGCCAGGCCGACGAAGCCGGCATAGCCGAGGTTGTGCGCCTCCTGCTCCGCGAGGAGCTGACCGGTACTCCGCCGCCGCAATCCCTGTCGATGGTGATGGATTTGTGGCGTCCATGGGTGGAAAGCCGTGCCGGCGAGCTGTTCCGCGAACTTGGTGATTCACTAGAGGACCAGGCCACTTTTGCCGAAATTTCACGCCGGCTGATTGGCGCACTGGAAACCGATCTTGGCGATGCGTCGAACGACCAGGATGATTCCGATGACGACAGCGACCAGTCCGAGGATAATGGCGACCAGCAGAACGAGACCGGTGGCGAGCAGTCATCCGTCGGCGAGGACCAGTCGGAAGGCGAAGACAGCCAGACGATGGAAGATACCGGTGACGGCGGTGCCAGCGAGGATGGCGAGATGGTCGAGGCGGACGGGGCCGACGAAGGCATGTCCGACGGCGACTCCCCGCATTCCGACATGCAGGGTCACAACCAGGACCGTGGCAAGGCAAAGGACACCTATCGCGCCTTTGAAACACGCTTTGACGAAATCGTCGCTGCGGCAGACCTGTGCGACCCAGAGGAGCTGGACAGGCTGCGGCTGATGCTGGACCGGCATATGGAAAATGTCGCCAGCGTCGTCGGCAAGCTGGCAAACAGGCTGCAGCGCAAGCTGATGGCACACCAGAACAGGTCGTGGGACTTTGACCTGGAAGAGGGCATCCTTGATGCTGGCAAGCTGCACCGTTTGGTCACGCAGCCTCTCAGCCCACTATCCTACAAGATGGAGCAGGACACCAAGTTCCGCGACACTGTGGTGACGCTTCTGCTCGACAATTCAGGGTCGATGCGCGGCCGGCCGATCACCATCGCCGCCGTGACTGCCGACATTCTGGCGCGCACGCTCGAGCGGTGTGGGGTGAAGGTCGAGATCCTCGGCTTTACCACCCGCGCCTGGAAGGGTGGCCAGTCACGCGAGCTGTGGCAGCAGGCAGGCAAGCCGGCGGCACCAGGGCGCCTGAATGATCTTCGCCACATCGTCTATAAGGGTGCTGACGCGCCGTGGCGCCGCGCGCGCAAGTCGCTGGGGCTGATGCTGCGCGAGGGCATTCTGAAAGAGAATATCGACGGTGAAGCATTGATGTGGGCACATGAGCGCCTGCTCGCCCGTACCGAGGATCGCCGGATCATGCTGGTGATTTCGGACGGCGCGCCGGTGGATGATTCGACCCTGTCGGTGAACAGCGGCAGCTATCTTGAAAAACATCTTCGCGAGGTGATTGCCTATATCGAGAACCGCTCGCCTGTCGAGCTGCTCGCCATCGGCATCGGACATGACGTGACCCGCTATTACCGGCGGGCGGTGACGATAACCGACGTCGACCAGCTTGGCGGTGCCGTCGTTGGCCAGCTTACCGACCTGTTCGACGAGGATGCCGCAAGGCGCACCCGCCGCGTCGCCTGATACGGCCGCATCCGACCCTTCCAGACAAAAGAAAAGCCCCGCCAGATGACGGGGCCCTGAATTTCACCAGCGCGGCAGATATGCCGGGGTGGGGTTTGTCAGTCGGCTGCCTGGGCCGCCTTGATCTCGCGCTTCAGCTGGCGTGCCTCGTCGGCAAGCTCGACATTGCGGGCCTGCATCAGGAACGCATCCAGGCCGCCATGCTTTTCGATGGTGCGCATCGCGCTGGTCGACAGGCGAAGGCTGACGCGACGGCCAAGGGCCTCGCTATGCATGGTGGCATGTTGCAGGTTCGGCAGGAAGCGGCGACGCGTCTTGTTGTTCGCGTGGCTGACATTATTGCCGGTCATGACGGTCTTGCCGGTGATCTGGCAGCGTTTGGCCATCGGTCTGGCTCCTATCTCTACGAAAACCGCCGCGCCCCGCTTGGGCGTCCGGCGTTTGCGGCACCAAGGCACCACATGCGATAACGAAGCGTGGGTATAGGCCAGCACCCCGGCAAGGTCAAGTCCCGAATCCCCCGCCAGCATGCGGCAATTCCCGGCAAATCAGTCACTTCACACCGCCAGCGCCACCCGGCCGGTGAAAAGCAGTTGCGCTTAGCGGATTATTAAACCTTTCGGATTATCCTTGATGTTCGAAACCGGGTCACGAGCGCACGCATATCACCGTTTCACCGTGACCCGCCCGGCGCACGCCCCCAAGCGTCCGCCCGCACGACAGTCAAGAGGCAGACCCGATGATGCAAGGACAAGATTCCCCATCCCGCGCGACAAGGCGCCGGTCGACGCAACAAGCCAACCCAGCATCGACTGGACGCCGGCTCAAGCGCAATGTACGGGTCGGCGACCGCCGCACCACGATTGTTCTGGAAGCCTATGTCTGGGACAGCATCG
>JAKMFG010000227.1 GCA_022425565.1 Alphaproteobacteria bacterium | reverse complement strand
GGCGGGGCTACGGGCGGCGACCCTATCTATGCCGTGGCCGCCTACCCCGTTGGCGGGGTTTTGGCGGGCCACGGGATGGGGGTCGTCTACGGTGGAGGACGCAGCGGGCTGATGGGACGGGTCGCCGACGGCGCCATCGATTCCGGCGGGCATGTCACTGGTATCATTCCAAAATTTCTCGACAAGGTCGAGATAGGCCATGAAGGCGTCACCAAGCTCCACGTGATCGACACCATGCATCAGCGCAAAGAGATGATGTATGCCGAGAGTGATGCGTTCGTGGTGCTGCCCGGTGGGCTCGGCACGCTGGACGAAACCATGGAAATCACCACCTGGCGCCAGCTCGACCTGCACAAGAAGCCGGTGATCATCCTCAACATCAACGGCTATTGGGACCATCTGCTCGCGATGCTGCAGACGGTCATCAGGGAAGGTTTCATGCATGACGACCATCTCGACCATTTCGAAACGGTGATCCGGGTCGAAGAGCTGTCACCTCATCTGAAAGCACTGGCTGATCACTGAACCTGCTGGATCATCTCCTTGCATGCATGCCAAGCACGAGCATTTGCCTTGCGCATGACGAGCGCGGGGATTACAAAACGTGACACCAAAGGGATGCAGCCGGTGCCAACTTCGGCGCGCCCTCTTCTGGGTGCCCCCGACCGCGCGCTGAAGCGCGGCAACACCGGACAAATGTAGTGTGACAACTGGTAGTGTGACAACTGAAGGATCGATTCATGTCCAAGATCAAAGTGAAGACCCCTGTCGTCGAAATCGACGGCGATGAGATGACCCGCATTATCTGGAAAAAAATCAAAGACAAGCTGATCTTCCCCTATCTGGACATCGACCTGAAATATTATGATCTCGGTATCGAGAAGCGCGACGAGACCAGTGACCAGATTACTGTCGACAGCGCCAATGCCATCAAGGAATACGGCGTTGGTGTGAAATGCGCGACGATCACGCCCGATGAAGAGCGGGTCGAGGAATTCAGCCTCAAGGAAATGTACCGTTCACCAAACGGCACCATCCGCAACATCCTTGGTGGCACCGTGTTCCGCCAGCCAATCATCTGTTCCAACGTACCGCGCCTCGTGCCGGGCTGGACCCGTCCGATCGTCATCGGACGTCACGCCTTTGGTGACCAGTATCGTGCGACCGACTTTGTCGTCGAGGGCGCCGGCAAGCTGACCATGACCTTTACGCCGGCCGATGGCAGCGCCCCCGTCACCCGCGAGGTTTTCGACTTCCCGGACGGCGGTGTCGCCATGTCGATGTATAATCTGGACGAGTCGATCCGCGGCTTTGCACGCGCCTGCATGAATTACGGCCTCGACCTTGGCTGGCCGGTCTATCTGTCGACAAAGAACACGATCATGAAAGCCTATGACGGCCGTTTCAAGGATCTGTTCGAGGAAGTCTTCGAGGCCGAATTCGCCGATAAGTTCCGCGCTGCCGGCATTACCTACGAGCACCGCCTGATCGACGACATGGTGGCCTGCGCACTGAAATGGAACGGCGGCTTTGTCTGGGCCTGCAAGAACTATGACGGTGATGTGCAGTCGGACACTGTGGCCCAGGGCTTCGGCTCACTCGGCCTGATGACATCGGTTCTCATGACACCGGACGGAAAGACGGTCGAGGCGGAAGCCGCCCATGGCACCGTCACCCGCCATTACCGCCAGCATCAGCAGGGCAAGGAAACTTCGACGAACCCGATCGCGTCGATCTTCGCCTGGACCCGCGGCCTCAGCTACCGCGCCAAATTCGACGACACGCCGGATGTGGCAGAGTTTGCTGCGACCCTCGAAAAGGTCTGCATCAAGACGGTCGAGAGCGGTCAGATGACCAAGGACCTCGCGCTTCTGGTCGGCAAGGATCAGGCGTATCTGACGACGGACCAGTTCCTTGACGCGCTGGATGACAACCTGAAATCAGCGATGAATGTCTGATCAGGCTATTATCCTGATTTAAATGGAAATTTGGATGTCGGCCGTGACTAAAGTGCGGCCGACACCGCTTCGATGGCTGCCGACGCGGCATCGGCATTCGGGCCACCGGCCTGTGCCATGTCCGGACGACCACCGCCGCCGGCGCCGCCCAGCGCGGCAGACCCCACCTTCACCAGATCAACCGCGTTGCGGCTCTCCGCCAGATCGGGCGTGACCGCGACGACGATAGACGCCTTGCCGCTGTCTGTGGCCACCAGGCAGATGACGGCATTGGTCATGTTCGCCTTGATCTCGTCCGCCATGGATTTCAGTTCGCGTGCCGGCGTGTCCTCGAGAAGCCGGCCGACAAAATTCACTCCGTTGACAACGCTCGGTGCATCGCCGCCAGTGCCTCCAGCCGCCAGCTTGCGGCGAAGCGATGTGATATCACGCTCAGCCTTGCGGTTATCCTCGACAAGCCTAGCAACACGCTCAGCAAGTTGCTCGGGCGAAACCTTCAGCAGGTCTGCGGCCTCGGTCAGGGCACGCTCGCGCCCGTCGATCCATTCAAGGGCACCTGCCTCGGTGACTGCCTCGATCCGGCGCACGCCGCCGGCGACAGCCGATTCCGAAACGAGCCGTAGCAGGCTGACATCACCAGTGCGACCGACATGGGTGCCGCCGCACAACTCGACTGACCAGGCACCACGTCCCGCGGCATCGGCCGGGCCGCCCATCTGCACGACACGGACCTCATCCCCGTATTTCTCGCCAAACAGCGCCAGCGC
>JAKMFG010000206.1 GCA_022425565.1 Alphaproteobacteria bacterium | reverse complement strand
AGCGGTTGCGCCAAATTTGTAAATTTCAATCGGTTGATTGAATTCGAATGAAAAGCCAAAAAAAACCACCACGATCAGGGACCATGCTGCCCCTTCGACGAGATGTGCCTTGGTGAGCTGACCCAATGGTGTCTCCCTCGGAAAGATGCCGAAACGTGTAAAGAGGAGCCGGGGTGGCAGGGAAAAGGTCCCCCGGCCAGGCCGGAGGACCATGATTCTGATGACTGATGCTTACTTCACATCCATGCCCATCGCCTTGTACACCTCACGGTACTGGGCGATTGAGCGGGTGATCAGGTCACGTGCGCCGGGGGTGTCGCGGTAGCTGTCGATGACATTCATGAACTTGGAGTCGTTGAATGCCTGATAGCTGTCCTGGCAATAGCCGCGCTGGAAGGCCCACTGAAGCCACTCTACACGGTCCGCCGGGGCATCCTTGTGGACATAGAAGCCACGGAAGCGAAGCAGCGGATCGAAATCCATACCCATCTCACGATGCGTCGGGACGTCAGCAAAGACGCCGGGGCGCTCGTCGAAGATGGTCAGGATCGGCTTGAAGTTGTCGGCATCAAGGAACTTGCGGACGTCGCCCGGCTGTTCAAACAGCGCATCGACCTGGCCGCCAAGAAGCGCGCCGTAACGTGGTGCACCCTTGTCGAAAGAAATCTGCTGGATTTCCATGCCGGTTGCGTCGGTGATGAACTTCATCGTGACGCGCTCCATCGAGCCTTCCTTGGAGACGTTGGCAATGGTTGCCTTGCCGCCCTGTGCCTTCACCCACTCGACGAAAGAAGACCAGTCGTTGTAACGCGTCTCGTTGGTGCGGATGTAGATCTGCGAGAAGGTGACCTGCGAGACCACGAGCGGAATCAGGTCTTCGGCCGGATTCGGACGCGACGAGTCCAGTGCATGGGCCGACGAGGCGTCGTCGATATGCTCAAGGACATTATAACCGTCTGCAGGCGCGGCCATATAGGCCGTCATTCCGACCGTGCCGGAGCCGCCAGGCTTGTGGTCACGGTTGATTGCGACACCGGTCAGGCCGGTTACGCCTTCGGCCATGGCAGCTGCCACCTGGCCCGATCCACCGGCAGGGCCGTAAGGTACGATCATCGTCAGGGCGCGCTCCGGAAAGCCACCCGGCTTGTCCATCGACGATTCCTTGACCTTGCACTCAAACGCTTGTGCTGTACCGCTTACGGCAAGCATCACGCCGGCGACAACGCCGAAGCTGAGAAGTCTTTTCATGTGTTCCTCCAATATTTGTGTCGCCAATGATTTATCCCCCGACGACTGCGTTCATATGAACACCATTTCTTCGGGGGGAAAAGCCAAAATTTAGCGTGTGATAATGGGCAAAACAGGAAGCAGGCGCGATCAATTGTCACGCTTTTGGCTGCAATGTCCGGAAGGCATCCGCGTGATCAGCCGATCCGTGCGCTGAGCAGCAGGCTTGTATCGGTTTCCTTGATGCCCGGAATTTGCCGCAGCCGCGAGATCGCGACATCGAAGGCTTCCAGTGTTGATGTCTGGATTTCGGCCGCAAGATCCCACCGTCCGTTGGTGGTGTAGAGGCGGCTGATTTCCGACATCGCAATCATCTGGGAGATAATGTCTTCTTCTTCATTGGCGCTGACATTGATCAGGATCCAGCCAGATACATTGTGCCGGAATTCCTCTGCACCAAGCGTCACCGTGTAGCCGGTGATCACGCCAGAGCTTTCCATCTTCTTGATGTGGGAATCGATGGTGACACGGGACACGCCGAGTTCGTGCGACATCTGCGTTACCGACATGCGGGCATTGCGCTTCAGCAGTGCAACGATACTGGCATCAAGATTGTTCATGTTGCGTACCCTTGCCGGACTGTGGTGCTTTTGCGTGAAGCCGGGCAGACCGCCCGTACGCAATGAAGTCATGATTAATTAGATAAAACTTAATCAAAAGCAATTCGAATATTGTCCAATTCGCAACATAAGGCGCGAATTGATGAACATATTGGCTGTTTGTCGGTAAATTTACGAAAAGCCGGTCTTTAGCCGATCAGGCTGCGGACGGTGTCAATTGTGTCGGCTTCGCTCGCCGGCTTGTCCCATCTGATCCGGCTGACCCTTGGGAATCGCAATGCAATGCCTGACTTGTGGCGCGGGCTTTCATGCGCACTGTCGAAGGCCAGTTCGACGACAAGGGTTTTCTCGACCTCGCGTACCGGGCCGTACCGGTTTACGGTGTTGCCGCGCACCCATTTGTCGAGGTCGCGCAGCTCCTCATCGGTGAAACCTGAATAAGCCTTGCCGACAGGGACGATCTCGTTGCCGCGCCAGATGCCGAATGTGTAGTCGGAGTAGAAGGAGCTGCGCCGTCCGTGGCCGCGCTGTGCATACATCATCACCGTGTCGATCAGCCGTGGGTCGCGTTTCCATTTGAACCAGGGCCCCTTTGGCCGCCCGGCGACATAGAGGCTTTGAAGCTGCTTGATCATCAGCCCTTCATGGCCATGTGTCTCGGCACCCATCTGGCGTAGTGCCGCCAGCTCGTCCCAGTCCCTGAAAGCAAGGATTTCCGACAGGTCGAGACGCGTGCCGGCATGGGTTGCCATCCATGCTTCGAGCCGGTGCCGCCGGTCGACAAGCGGCAGGTCGCGGATGTCGTCTTCGTCGTCGAACAGCATGTCATAGACCCGCACGAAAGCCGGATAGTCACGGATATGGGTTTTCGCCGGTGTCTTGCGGTTCAGCCGCTGCTGAAGGTGGTTGAAATTCATCGGGTCGAAGTCATGTCCAACCAGCAATTCACCATCAAGCACGGCGCGCCCGCCAAGCGCCTCGACGAGGTCGGGAAAAGCGGCGCTGATATCATCGCCCGTGCGCGAGAACAGCCTGGCGCGGTCGCCGTCGATGACAAGCTGCACGCGGATGCCGTCCCATTTCCACTCAGCCTGATAATCATCCGGCGACAGCCTGTCGAAATCCCGGTCCTCGTCGACCGGATTAGACAGCATCATCGGATGGAATGTCTGGCCGTGGTGGATTTCAGGGCGCGGTCCGGTGCCGTCGAGCCATGCAAAAAGCTCGGTGTAGGGGATGTCCAGCCCGTGCCAGATTTTTTCGATCTCGATGAGGTCCCGGCCGCTATAGGCCGCCAGTGCCGTCTTTGCCAGCCGAGCAGACACGCCGACCCGCAACCCGCCTGTGGCGAGCTTGATCATGGCCCAGCGCTCGGCGGGGCTCGCCCGGTCCAGCAGCGCGGCAACATGGCCGGTAAGCGCGCTCTTTGGCAGGGTTTCGATATCGCTGACGAACGCCGCCAAATCCGGCAGATCATCATCTATATGCTCGTCCGGTGCCGGCCAGATCAGCGAGATGGTTTCGGCCATGTCTCCGACATAATCGTAAGACATCAGGAACAGATCCGGATCGACCCGTTCCATGGTCAGCTGTCGCAATGCGCCGGCCTTAAGATTGGCGAGACTGAGATCACGTGTGATGGCCGCCAGCGCAATGCCGCGATCGGGGTCGGGTGTGGTGCGGAAATAGGCCGCCATCGCCGCGATCTTGGCGTTGCGTGACGGCGTCAGGACCAGCGTCTCGAGAAGCGCGGCAAAGTCTTTCATTCCCCCTGTCTTCTGTCCCGTCATTCGCTCAGGTCCTCTTCGCGCCCCTGAAGATAGAGAGGTTCGGCGTCTAGCCCGCGCTGGCGGCACCAGTGAACCAGCGCATCCTCGCGGCCATGCGTCACCCAGATTGTTTGGGCGCCTGTCGCGGCGATGGTGGTGGTCAGCTCGTTCCAGTCCGCATGGTCGGAAATCACAAGCGGCAGCTCGACTCCGCTCTGTTTCGCCCTCTGTTTGATTGTCATCCATCCCGATGCCTGGCACACCACCGGGTCGGGAAGGCGGCGCGACCAGCGGTCACGCAGGGCCGACGGCGGCGCGATCACGATATGGCCGCGGAAGGATTCCTTCTCGCGGTCCAGCGCCTTGCGAAGATCGCCAAGGTCGATACCCTGTTCCATGTAATAGCCGCACAGCTTTTCCTGCGCGCCGTGAAGATAGATAGGGGCGTCATGCCCGGCCTCGCGGATCAGCTTGATTACACGCTGTGCCTTGCCGAGCGCATATGCGCCGATGACGTGGCAGCGGTCAGGCTGGGCCGCAACGGATGCGAGAAGCCGGTTGATCTCCAGCATCGGGTCGGGATGCTGGAAGACCGGCAGCCCGAAAGTGGCCTCGGTGACGAACAGGTCACACGGCACCAGCTCGAAGGTCTGGGCAGTGCTGTCGGGGTGCGTCTTGTAGTCGCCGGTTACAACAGCGCGTTTTCCACCATATTCCATCAGCACCTGTGCACTGCCAAGGATATGTCCCGCCGGGTGAAGCGAAACCGTCACATCATCGATGGCCAGCCGTTCTCCAAAGGCCAGCGGCTGGAACGTGCCGGCGCAATTGGCACCGTAGCGATGACGCATGATGTCGATGGTTTGCGGTGTCGCCAGCACATGATCATGCCCGGCACGCGCGTGATCGGCATGGCCATGGGTGATGATGGCACGTTTCACCGGCCGTACCGGGTCGATATAGGTGTCGATCGGCTCTATATAGAGCTCATGGTTCAGCCATCTCATGATGTTAAATATAGGCAGGCGCCGCCGCACCTCCAGTCTCACCCGCTCACCGGATGGCTGAAAGGTCGTGGCTGGGACTGGTTCGACCATCAGGTCGAGGCCGCCAGCGAGGCGTTGGCCGGCCGCGATGTCATCGTCTTTGCTCCGACGGGGGCCGGCAAGACCCTTGCCGGGTTCCTGCCGAGTTTCCTCGATTTCGCCGAACGTGGCTCGACCGGCAAGCTCCATACGCTCTACATCTCGCCGCTGAAAGCGCTGGCGGTCGACGTGCACCGGAACATCGCCGCCCCGATCGAGGCGCTGGACCTTCCTGTCAGTTTCGAGACGCGTACCGGCGACACGCCATCCTCGCGCCGCCAGCGGCAAAAGACCAAGCCGCCGGATTTCCTGATGACGACGCCGGAATCACTGGCCCTGCTGCTGTCATATGACGACGCGGGGAATTTCTTCAGCGATCTGCGCTACATCATTATCGACGAGCTGCACGCCTTTTTCGACAACAAGCGCGGCGACCTTCTCAGCCTCAGTCTCGAACGGCTGGCGACGCTGGCGCCGCAGGCCGGGCGCATCGGCCTGTCTGCCACCATCGACAAGCCGGATGCGGCGCGTGACTGGCTGTGCCGCGATGGCGGGGCGATTGTGCGGGTGCCGCAGGCGGTGGCACCGGTTATCGATATCCTGCAGACCGACAACCGCATCCCCTGGTCGGGCCATATGGCGCGGCACGCGCTTGATGAAGTCTATGCCCAGATCGAAGCGGCGCGGATGAGCGTCATTTTCGTCAATACCCGCGCGCAGGCAGAATTCGTTTTCCAGCGCCTGTGGCAGCTGAACGAGAAGAATTTGCGGATTGCGGTGCATCACGGCTCACTGGAGCGCGAGCTGCGCCGCAAGGTCGAGGCGATGATGGCCGCCGGTGGTCTGGATTGCGTGGTGGCGACAAGTTCCCTCGACCTCGGGCTCGACTGGGCCGATGTTGATCTGGTGATTCAGGTTGGCGCGCCGAAAGGGGTGAGCCGCCTGTTGCAGCGGGTTGGCCGCGCAAATCACCGGCTGGACGAGCCGAGTCGAGCCATTCTCGTGCCGACGAACAGGTTCGAATATCTGGAATGTGTCGCGGCGCAGGCCGAAATCGAAAAGAACAGGCTTGATGGCGCCGCCTTCCGGCGTGGCGGGTTCGATGTGCTGGCCCAGCATATCTTCGGCGTTGCCTGCAGCGGGCCGTTCCATGCGGACGAGCTCTATGCCGAAATCACCCGTGCCATGACCTATGCCGATACCACGCGCGAGCAGTTCGACCAGGTGCTGGGATTTGTCACTGACGGCGGTTATTCGCTGAAGGCCTATCCGCAATATAACAGGCTTGCGACCTTGAAGGACGGCAGCATCGTGCTTCGCGAGGCGAAGATGGCGCGGCAGTACCGGATGAATATCGGCACCATCGTCGAAAGCCCGATGATGAAGGTGAAGCTGCGCAACCGCACGCTTGGTAGCATTGAGGAGAACTTCGTCGTCAACCTGTCGCCTGGGGATACCTTCCTGTTCGGGGGGCAGGTTCTGACCTTCGAGAGCATCAGCAACGCAGCCGTCATGGTGTCCAAGGCCAAGGGTGGTGAGGCGCAGATCCCCAGCTATGGGGGCGGGCGGCTGCCACTGTCGACAAACCTGTCCTATGCCGTCCGCAACCTGATCGGTGACCGCGACGCGTGGGGCGCGCTTCCCGGCCAGATCCATGACTGGCTGGCGCTTCATGACGACCGGTCGGCCCTGCCGGACGAAAAGACATTGCTTGTCGAGATCTTCCCGCATCGCGGACGGCACCATACCGTTGTCTACAGCTTTGCCGGGCGCAACGCGAACCAGACACTGGGCTTTCTGATGCTGCGCCGGATGAAACGCGCCGGGCTGCGCCCGCTTGGCTTCTCGATGACCGACTATGCGCTGGCTGTGTGGTCGCTCGACCCGCCTGAAGAGGTAGAAAGCCTTCTCGACCCCGACATCATGACCGAAGAGTTCGAGGCATGGCTTCAGGACACACCGCTCCTCAAGCGGCTGTTCCGCGATGCGGCGATCATTTCCGGGCTGGTCGAACGTCGCCATCCCGGGCAGGTGAAAACCGGGCGGCAGATCCTGTTTAGCTCAGACCTTATCTATGACGTGCTGCGGCGGCATGAGCCGGACCATATCCTGCTTCAGGCGGTGCGGCGCGATGCGATGCAGGGGCTGATCGATGCCGGCAGGCTGGCCGACACGCTGCAGGATATTGCCGGAAACATTGTCTGCAGGCGACTTGATATGATATCGCCCATGGCGGTACCCCTGATCATGCAGATCGTCCGTGAGAATACGGTCCGCAGTGAGGTCGGTGACGATCTGCTGCTGGATATGGAAGAGGAAATCATCCGCGCCGCCCATGTCGAGGAAATCCACTGAATTCGCCGGTCACGGCTTTGAACTTCACCCCTCCGGCGCGCTGTTCTGGCCGGATGAGTCATTGCTGATTGTTGGCGACCTGCATCTTGAAAAAGCCTCCAGCTACCATGCCTCGGGCCAGTTCCTGCCGCCTTATGATACTGGCCAGACCCTGAGGCGGCTTGCAGCTGTCCTTGCGGAAACCGGGGCGTCACGGCTGCTGTTCCTTGGCGATGTGTTTCACGACGGCCGGGCATGGTCGCGCATGTCGGATGGCGACAAGGGGTTGCTATTCGACATTCTGACACCCGTCGACAGCATCTGGGTCGAGGGCAATCATGACCAGAGTTTCGTGCCGCCGGGGCACAGCGCCGTCATGGAGATCGAAATTGCTGGCATTGTGCTGCGCCATATTATGGACGAGGCGGACGGCCGGCCTGAAATCAGCGCCCATTATCATCCGGCGGCGGTAATCCATCATCGTGGATCGCGGGTGCGGCGTCCCTGTTTTGTCCGCGCCGCCGGCAGGTTGATCATGCCGGCATTCGGTGTGCTGACGGGCGGGCTGGATTGCCGTGACGATGCGCTGGCGGCGCTTCGTGGCCGCGATACTCAGCTCTTTCTTCTGGGAAAGGATGATGTGTTTGCGCCGCCGGCCGGGCTTGCCGCTGACAGCAGGCGGTCTCGCCGCCGTTAGTGTAGGGAAAATCGGGCTAGAGCGCGTCTATGGCGTCGCGAAGCTGGCCTACAATTGGGGCAT
>JAKMFG010000195.1 GCA_022425565.1 Alphaproteobacteria bacterium | reverse complement strand
GGCTCACTCGCCGGGCTAGTGGCGCAACCGGGCAATCTCTTCAGGCCGCGTTACTGGTCGATGATCTCCGATCTGATCCGTTTCTACCGGACGGGATACAGCCGGGCCCATTCGGGGCCGACCGATGAATCGCTTGCCGAATTCCTGCGTCGCGAGGGCTATGGCACCGCCTTTAAAGAGGATCATCTGCTGCCGATGGCCGCTGCCATCTGGTCATGCTCGGCGCAGACAATGCTGGACTATCCGGTGCGCTCGTTCCTGCAGTTCATGGAAAATCACAAACTGCTGAATTTCATTGACCGGCCGCAATGGCGCACGGTGAAGGGGGGATCCCGCGAATATGTGAACCGTGTGATTGACACACTTGGCGGCATGGATGGTGGTCGGGTTCATCTGAACACCAACATTACCGGTATCCGGCGTGATCAGGGCGGGGTCATCCTGTCAATCGAGGGGCAGGGCGATGTCTGGTTCGACAAGGTCGTCATGGCGGCACATGCGGACCAGTCGCTGGCGATGATCACCGACGCGACGGTTCTGGAACGCGACATCCTCTCCAGCTTCCGGTTCCAGCCGAACAGGGCGGTACTGCATTCTGATCCCAGCCTGATGCCCAAGCGGCGCGCGGCGTGGGGGTCATGGAGCTATATCGGCGGCAGCAAGGGTGAGGAGTCACTTTGCCTGACCTACTGGATGAACAAGCTGCAATCCATCGACAACGCCTATCCACTTTTCGAGACGCTAAACCCGCATCGCGAACCCGATCCGGCACTTGTTCACGGGACCTACAGCTATGATCACCCCATGTTTGACGAACGTGCGGTGAAAGGCCAGCAGCGCCTTCCGATGATCCAGGGAACGGATGACCTGTTCTTTGCCGGTGCCTGGACCGGGCACGGTTTCCATGAGGACGGGCTGAAATCGGCGATCGCCGTGGCCAGAACGCTTGGTGTTGAGATCCCGTGGCAGACATCGGTAAAACCCTATCCGTTTCTTCCGACAGACGACCGCGAGACGGCGTGATGTCTTCCTGCCAGCTCGTGAGATCGAAAATCGACCACACGCGCCACGGCACGCCTTCGCATTTTCTGTCGCGCAAGGGTCTGTCGATCTGGATCGATCTGGACCGGCTTGACGAGGCGACCTCGCAGTCGGCGCTGTTCTCGGTCGACGGTTTCAACCTCCTGTCCTTTCGGCAGGCGGACTACGGGCCCAATTTCCGCGCAAAGGGGCCGCTGGTGCCGCTCGCCAACTATGCGCGTGACATCGCGGAGGAACTATGCCCCGGCGTAAGCATGGCTTCAGTTCATCTGCTGACCTTCCCGCGAATTCTCGGGGTCGCCTTCAATCCGGTATCAGTCTATGTGCTGCGTGACAATGCCGGCGCGGACCGCGTCTATATCTACGAAGTCCGGAACACTTTTGGCGACATGCATTCCTATGCTGGGGTTGCGTACGGCGCCGACACGGTTCTCGAGGCCACCAAGATTTTTCATGTCTCGCCATTCTTTCCCGTGGCTGGCGAATACAGGCTCCGGATCCGCGCAGATGCGCAGAGTGAACGTGTGCAGCTGCTCATGCGCTACACGATGGATGGCGTGGCCAGTTTGACCGCAACATTGCGCGGTAAAAGAGAAAGCCTTACTAATTTAAGCGTGGTCCGTTCATTGCTGGCAACAAGGCAGTGGCCGCTCAGGCCACTCGTGTCGATCCATGTAGAGGCGGTACGGCTATGGTTGAAGAAGGTGCCGTTCTACAGCCGGCCGGAACCACCACAACCTTGGTCGCGTGCGCGCGACAGCAACCACCGGTCAACCACGGTCGGCGTTAAGTGAACATAGGGTAGGTATATGGCCGGATTTATCCAGCGTCGGAAACTCGATCTCCTCTTGGCGATCTTCTCGAATTTGCAATATGGCAGCCTGACGGTAACCTTGCCGGACGGAAGCACGAAGGTGTTTGACGGCGTCCAGCCAGGCCCCGCAGCAGACGTACAATTTTACTCTATGGATGCGGTCGCCCAGTTGATCAGCGATGGCAAGATGGGCTTCTGCGAGGCGGTCATGGATGGAGAGATCGACAGTTCTTCCATGTCCTGCCTGATCGAGCTTGCCGTAATGCATGACGAACATCTGACCAAGCAGATGGCGGCCAACCTGTGGCGCCGCATTTCACTACGCCTGTTCCACGGGCTTCGCCGCAACAGCAAGTCCGGCTCGGCGCGCAACATCGCGTACCACTATGATCTGGGCAATGATTTCTATTCCTCCTGGCTCGACAGCACGATGACCTATTCATCAGCCGTCTATGATCAGGACAGCGATGATCTCAGCACGGCGCAACGCAACAAATATCGAAATCTTGCCGATCTGGCAGATATCCAGCCTGGCGACCATGTGCTGGAAATAGGCTGCGGATGGGGCGGATTTGCGAAATATGCCGTGGAGGAACGCGGCGCGCGCGTTACCGGAATCACCATTTCCAAAGAACAGCATGATTTCGCCCGCAAGCGGCTGGCCGATGCCGGGCTCTCTGATCGCGCCGAGGTGAAGCTGATCGATTATCGCGACCTTGAGGGCCGGTTTGACAAGATCGTCTCGATCGAGATGTTCGAGGCTGTCGGGCAGGCCTATTGGGGCACCTATTTCGAGGCGATTTCCTCGCTTCTCAAGGATGGCGGGCGTGCGGCGGTGCAGGCCATTACAATCGAGGACCATGCCTTTGACGAATATGTGCGCGATCCCGACTTTATCCAGCGCTACATTTTCCCCGGTGGCATGCTGCCATCAATGCCGCGGCTCGAGCGACCGGTCGAGGATGCCGGGCTGAAGCTGTTGGAAGCGAACGGGTTCGGCCTTCACTATGCCCGCACGCTCGCCGAATGGCGTGACAGGTTCAATGCCGCCTGGCCGGGACTCGCCAAAGACAAGTTCGATATGCGGTTCAAGCGCATGTGGGAGCTTTATCTGTCCTACTGCGAAGGCGGATTCCGCGCCGGCATGATCGACGTGAAACAGCTTCTGTTCGTTCACAACCGGCCGACCGGAGGATGAGCAACGGGCTTGCCATTCCGCGCTTCGAGCCTGAGGCCTATTTTGCCCAGCGGCTCGAGGCCTACGGTGTCTTTGTCGACCGCTTTGGCACCATCCGCCGCCAGTTCAATGTCGAGGTGAAGGGAACACGCACGAGCGACGGCTTCATCCTTGATGAAGATTTTCTCTATGA
>JAKMFG010000193.1 GCA_022425565.1 Alphaproteobacteria bacterium | reverse complement strand
GCCGACAGCGCCGCAAGAAATGTAAGATCATGCGCTGCCGCACCCACATCGTCGTAGACAGTTGCGTTTTCGATGATTCCAGCACCGCCGGCCGCCATGGGAAGCGCAGCCGGGTTGGGCCAGCCGTCACGCGGCGCGACCAGCCGCAGATCGTGAAGCCCACAATTCATCATCGCCCGCGCAGCCGCGCCAATATTCTCGCCAAGCTGTGGCCTGACAAGAATAACAACAGGCGGGGCGGACAGGTTCTCTGTAGCTGTAGCGGTAGCCATGCCTCAGGCGGCGGCGGCTGGGCCCGGCACACCATCGCGCTGGAGCTTCCAGATCATCCCGTCACCAAGCGCGACAACCGATGCATCAATGATGTTGGTGGACAGGCCAACGGTGCGCCAGGTCGTGCCGTCTGGCGTGCGGAACTCGATCAGCACGCGGGTCACGGCACCGGTGCCCGAATGGCCTTCTCGCGCATCCAGAATCCGGACCTTGTAATCGACAAGCTCCACCTCCTCGAGCGAGGGGTAGGCGCTGGACAGCGCCTTGCGAAGCGCAGTGTCGACGGCATTCACCGGACCGTTGCCAAGCGCCACCTCATGATAAATGACATTACCGACAGTGATGGTCGCCGTGGCCTCCGATTCAACGACCAGTTCGCCGCGGGCATTGAAGCGGCGCTCATCCATCACCCGGAATCGGCCGATGTTGAAATAATCCGGCACCTCGCCGAGCGTGCGGCGTGCAAGCAGCTCGAAGCTGGCCTCGGCGGAATCAAAAGCCCAGCCGTCAAACTCGCGTTCCTTAACCACCCGGATCAGCTTGTCGAGGCGGGGGTCGGCAGCATCAACCTCGATGCCAAATTCGGCAAAACGCGCCATCATGTTCGACTTTCCAGCCTGGTCAGAGACCAGATACTGGCGGGAATTGCCGACTTTCTCTGGCGGCACATGCTCGTAGGTGCGCGGGTCCTTTTGCGCTGCCGAAGCGTGGAGGCCACCCTTATGCGCAAAAGCCGCCTCGCCGACATAAGGAGCCTGCGGGTTCGGCGCACGGTTCAGACGCTCATCAAGCATGCGCGACAACTGCATCAGCTTCGGCAGGCTTTCCTCGGAAATGCTGGTCACATAGCCGAGCTTCAGCACCAGGGTCGGGATCAGGCTGATCAGGTCGGCATTGCCACACCGCTCGCCAAGCCCGTTGATTGTGCCCTGTACCTGGCGCGCGCCGGCGCGGATCGCCGCAAGCGAATTCGCCACCGCCACCCCGGCATCGTTATGGCAATGGATGCCAAGTCGTGCGTCCGGCACAGCCTCGCGCACCGCGCTGACGATCTCGAACACTTCCGAGGGCAGCGCGCCGCCATTGGTGTCGCACAGCACCACCCAGGCCGCCCCGCCTTCGTGCGCCGCTTTCACACAGTCGATGGCGTAGCCCGGGTTGTTCTTGTAGCCGTCGAAGAAATGCTCGCAATCGAACATCGACTCGCGGCCCTTGTCCACGGCGGCAGCAACCGACCCGCGGATCATGTCCAGATTTTCCTCAAGGCTTGTCTTGATCGCTGTCTCGACATGGAAGTCCCAGGTCTTGCCGACAAGGCAGGTGGCTGGAACCTCGGCATCAAGAACAGCGTTCAGGCCCGGGTCGTTGGCGACGCTGCGACCACCGCGGCGGGTCATACCAAAGGCAACCATGCGCGCGTTGCGGGTCTGCGGCGGCGATGCGAAAAAGGCATCGTCGGTCGGGTTGGCGCCAGGCCAGCCACCTTCGATGTAATCAACGCCGATCTCGTCCAGCGCGGCGGCGATCGCGACCTTGTCGGCCTGCGAGAAATCGACACCACGGGTCTGTCCACCGTCGCGCAGCGTCGTATCGAACAGCCAGATCCTGTTATCTTCCATCATCCTGTCCCCTGCCGGATGCCCCGAAATGGTGCCTGCCAGCGTAGAAGGCTTAACAAAAACAATGCCAAAAGGCTAGCTTCGGCGCCAGACCGTGCCTTCCGGGCCGTCTTCAAGAAGAATACCCTGCGCCGCCAGCTCGTCACGAATCCTGTCCGCAGCGCCAAAATCACGGTTGGCCCGCGCCTGTTTGCGAGCTTCGATGGCGGCATCTATTTCGGCATCACTCATGCCATCATCGCTGCTGTCCCCACGCGCCCATCCATCACCGGTCTGCTCCAGCAGGCCGAGAATTGCAGCGCTCGACTTCAATGCCGCCGCCGCACCGGCGTCGCCACGATTGGCTGCCCCAGCAAGCTCGTGAAGCCGTGCCATCGCCGCCGGCGTGTTCAGATCATCCGCCAGCGCATTGAGGAACGCCGCATCGACGGCAGTCTCATCCACCGCCACATCACCGACAGCGCGATACAGCCGGTCGAGAACATTGCGCGCCTCGGCAAGTGCATCGTCGCTGAGCGCCACTGGTGCGCGGTAATGCGCCGCCAGCAGGGCCGCACGCACCGTCTCGCCGCGATGTGCGGCAATGGCTTCATGCGCGGCGAGAATATTGCCGACCGATTTCGACATCTTCTCCTCACCCATCGTGACATAGCCGTTATGCAGCCAGTAGGCAGCCATGATATCGGTGCCATGCGCACAGCAGGACTGTGCGATCTCGTTTTCATGATGCGGGAAGACAAGGTCCAGCCCGCCGGCGTGAATGTCGAAGGTCGGGCCCAGATAGTGCTTTGCCATGGCCGAGCATTCGATATGCCAGCCAGGGCGGCCAGGCGTGTCCGAGAACGGGTTTTCCCATCCCGGCTGGTCCGGGCTGCTCGGCTTCCACAACACGAAATCGGCAGGATCGCGCTTGTAAGGGGCCACCTCGACCCGTGCGCCGGCAATCATGTCTTCCATGCTGCGGCCCGACAGCGCGCCATAGGCCGGCATTGCCGCCACGCTGAACAGCACATGCCCTTCGGCAGCATAGGCGAAACCGCCATCGATCAGTGTCTGGATCATGTCGATCATGTCACTGATGAATTCGGTCGCACGCGGCTCATGATCCGGCGGTAGTGCACCAAGCGCCGCCACATCCTCGTGAAAACATTCAATTGTGTCGTCACACAGCCGGTCGATGCCGATGCCGCGCTCGGCCGCACGGGTAATGATCTTGTCATCGACATCGGTGATGTTCCGGACATAGGTCACGTTCGGATAGAGCCGCCGCAGCAGCCGTACCAGAACATCGAACACCACAATCGGCCGTGCGTTGCCGACATGAATCCGGTCATAAACCGTCGGCCCGCAGGCATAGACCCGCACATGCGCCGGATCCAGCGGTATGAAATCTTCCTTGCCGCGGGTCAGCGTGTTGTGGAGGCGAAGGGTCGTCATGCGCTGTCCCCGCGCAGCCTTGCGATGATCCGGTCACGCCCGATGAACATTAGAAGCGGCGCTATTTCCGGCCCCTTCTCGCGGCCGGTCAGCGCAAGGCGCAACGGCATGAACAACCCACGCCCCTTGGCCCCGGTCGCCTCGGCAACCGACTTCGTCCAGGGCTGCCAGATGTCAGCTGACATCTCACCCTCGGGAAGCAGGCCGGCGGCCGCGTCGGTGACGTCCGCTGCCTCGATCACCGGCGTAATGGCTGCACTGCAGACCTGCCACCAGTCGGCAGCCTCGGCAACGGTGGACAGATTGTCCCTGACCGCCATCCAGAATGCCTCACCGCCATCGACACCTGCGTCCGCCAGCCTGTCGGCAACATCGGCAAAGGAAAGCTGCTGGACAATACGGGCATTCACCTGCACGAGCTCGGCCGGATCAAATTTGGCCGTGGCTCGCCCGAAACGCGACAGGTCGAACCCGGTGGTGATGTCCTGCATGGCGGCCTGCGGCACAACCGGATCGGCCGTGCCTATACGTGCCAGCAGGCTGGCAAGCGCTGTTGCCTCTGTCCCCTCGCCGCGAAGCTGGCCAATCGACAGGCTGCCAAGCCGTTTTGACAATCCTTCGCCGTCAGCACCGGCAAGCAGCGCGACATGCCCCATGACAGGCGCGGTGGCGCCAAGCGCCTCGAACAGCTGGATCTGGGCAGCCGAATTGGTCACATGGTCCTCGCCGCGGATGATATGCGTGATGCCGTGGTCGATGTCATCGACAACCGATGCCATGGTGTAGATCACCCGTCCGTCCTCGCGCATCAGAACCGGATCGGACAGGCTGGACATGTGATAGCTGACATCGCCGCGCACCATGTCGGTCCAGGTGACCTCGGCGTCGTTCAGCAGGAACCGCCAATGGGGTCGACGTCCTGCCGCCTCATGCTCGGCCCTCTGTTCGTCCGTCAGCTTCAGCGCCGCGCGGTCATAGACAGGCGGCCGTCCGGCAGACAGCTGCGCCTTGCGCTTCAGCGCCAGCTCTTCGGGCGTCTCGTAACAGGGATAGGCACGGCCGGCATCGGCAAGCTGCTTGAGCGCCGCATCATACCGGTCAAGCCGTGCCGACTGGCGGTCCTCGCTGTCCCAGTTCATGCCCATCCATTCCAGATCGGCACGGATCGAGGCCTCGAACTCGGGCGTCGACCGCTCGGTGTCGGTATCGTCGATCCGCAGCATGAAATGGCCACCCTCGCGGCGGGCGAACAGATAGTTCACCAGCGCGGTACGAAGATTGCCGACATGCAGATTGCCAGTCGGGCTCGGCGCGAAACGTACTTTCACGTCAGTCATTCAGCTTTCCTTTCCCGACGCTGTCAGCGGGTTGAACCCGGATGTCAGCGGCAGTCTGCGTTCACGCCCGAAGGCGAGTGCGTTCATTTTCGGCCCTGGCGCTGCCTGGAACCGCTTGTATTCGGCCCGGAACAGCAGCTGGCTGGCACGCGCCACCTCGTCCCGGTCGTAACCGCGAGCGGCGATGGTCTCGATATCAACCATTTCCTCGCACAGCGCTTTCATGATGGCGTCGAGCCTGTCGTAGGGCGGCAGGGAATCCGTGTCCTTCTGGTCGGGGCGAAGTTCGGCCGAGGGCGGCTTGTCGATGATCCGCACCGGCATCACCTCGCCCTCCGGTCCGGCGCCGCCGCGTGGCATATTGGCGTTGCGCCAGCGGCACAGGTCGAACACCTGCACCTTCCAGACATCCTTGATCGGCGCAAAACCGCCACACATGTCGCCATAGAGGGTGGAATAGCCAGCCGCATATTCCGACTTGTTGCCGGTGGCAAGGACCAGCGGGCCATGCTTGTTGGAAATCCCCATCAGGATCAGGCCGCGAAGCCGCGACTGGATATTCTCCTCGGCAATGTCGGCCAATGTGCCCTCAAACTGCGGCGCCAGCATGTCACCCATCGCCTGCATTGCCGGTGCGATCGAAATCTCGTCGAGCCGGATGCCGAGCCTGCCGGCCAGATCAGCTGCATCATCAAGGCTTTCCTGGCTGGTATAGGGTGACGGCATCATCACCGCATGCACGCGCTCGGCCCCCAGCGCATCAACGGCAAGCGCCGCGACAATGGCTGAATCAATACCGCCAGACAGGCCAAGGACGACGCCCGGGAACCCGTTCTTGTCGATATAGTCGCGTAGACCCAGCGTCAGCCCACGATAAAGCGCGCCCATGCCATCATCCGGCGGGGTCATCTGGCCAGCCAGCGACGGCACACCAAAATCCTCGCTGACGCGGATGACCGAGGTCGTCTCGGAAAAGCTTGGAAGATGCGCGGCCAGCTTGCCATCGGCGTTCAGCGCGAACGACGCGCCGTCATAGACCAGCTCGTCCTGCCCACCGACCATATTCACATAGACGAGCGGAACCTCGGATTCATGAACCCGGCTGACAGCATGAGCCATACGCGCGTCGGATTTCATCAGATCGAATGGCGACGCGTTCAGCGAAATGATCATCTGCGCACCGGACTCGGCAAGGCACTCAATGACGTCTGGTGTCCAGATATCCTCGCAGATCGGCAGGCCAAGCCGCATACCGCGCACCAGCACCGGGCCCGGCATGTCGCCGGGGGTGAAATTACGCTTGTCGTCGAACACACCATAGTTCGGCAGATTGACCTTGTCGCGCCGTGCCTGAATTTGCCCCTCATCAAGGACAAAGACGGAATTGGTTATGACCCCGCCCTCGGCATGCGGGGCACCGACGATGATCGCCGGACCACCGTCTGTGGTCGCCGCCGCCAGCATCTCAAGGCCGGATGCGACTTCAGCCATGAAATCGCTGCGCAGCACAAGGTCGTCACAGGGATAGCCCGACAGATACATTTCCGGCGTGACGATTATCGCCGCGCCTGCCTCTGCCGCGCCGCGCCGCGCGTCAAGAAGGCGGGCCGCATTGGCGGCAATATTGCCGAGATGCGGGTTCAGCTGGGCGATGGCGATGGAACTGACAACAGACATGGATGCCCCGGTCATTTGCGAAGAAGAAATTCACGGCCGGACTTTACGCACGGCTTTCCGTCATAAGAAATAATATCGGCGGTGGCATATGTCTCGAACCAGTTCTGCGGCAAAAACGAACCTGTGCCGATCACATCCACCGGCGCCTTGGCGAAGGAGAACATGCGGCATTTGTCGGGGCCGAACCCGCTGGAGGCGACAATGCGAATCTTGTCGAACCCGTTGGCGTCAAGCGTCTCACGCAGATGCCAGACCGCCGCCACGCTGACACCTGTTCCCATCAGGTGCTTCAGTTCGGAATCTGTCCTGTAACCACGGGTTGCATAGGGAACATGACGGTCCAGCACGGCATAGGATTGCGGTGTGTCCAGCCCTTCGCTGAAACGACCGCCATGGGTGTCCAGCCGGAAGGCAAGACGCCCGGAAGCTGCTAGCTCGGGGAAATGGTTCGCCACCTCGAGGGAGTCACTGATCTCCCTGCCGTAATAATCGACAAGCACCGGGAGCGGCGCATCGGGGACTGATTCATGAAACATCTGCGCGGCCCGCTGTGGCGAGCCCGCATACCCAACCAGCGCATGCGGCATGGTGCCGGC
>JAKMFG010000179.1 GCA_022425565.1 Alphaproteobacteria bacterium | reverse complement strand
GACCTGCTCGACCGGCTTCTCGCAATTCGGATAGAGGCAGATCAGACCCAGCGGAAGCTGGCCTTTCAGCTCGTCAGCCACCCCGATCACCGCGCATTCGGCAACATCGGGATGCTCGGCAAGCACCTCTTCAAGCTGGCCCGTTGACAGGCGGTGGCCGGCCACATTGATGACGTCGTCGGTGCGCGCCATGATGTAAAGATAGCCATCCTCGTCCTTGTAGCCGGCGTCACCGGTTTCGTAATAGCCGGGAAAGGTCGTCAGATATTTCTCGATGAAGGCGTCGTCCGCCCCCCAGATGCTGGGAAGGCAGGATGGCGGCAGGGGCAGTTTAACACCGATGGCGCCGAGCTCGCCGGCAGGTTTTGGCGCGCCGTCTTCACCAAGGATATCGACCTCGTATCCCGGCATCGGAACGGACGGTGAGCCAAGCTTTACCGGCAGCGTCTCGATTCCCACCGGGTTGGCACAGATCGACCAGCCGGTCTCTGTCTGCCACCAGTGGTCGATTACCGGAACACCCAGCTTGTCCTGCGCCCACAGGATCGTGTCGGGATCGGCGCGCTCGCCCGCAAGAAACAGATGCTTCAGGCAGGACGTGTCGTGCTGCTTGAGGAAGGCGGCATCCGGATCGGCCCGCTTGATCGCCCGAAACGCTGTCGGCGCGGTAAACAGGACCTTCACTCCATGCTCGGCGATGACCCGCCAGAACACGCCCGCATCGGGTGTTCCGATGGGCTTGCCTTCAAACAGCACTGTCGTGCAACCAGCGATCAGCGGCGCGTAGACGATATAGGAATGGCCAACCACCCAGCCGATATCCGAAGCGGCCCAATAAACCTCGCCAGGATGGGTGTCATAGATGTTCGGCATGGTCCATTGCAGCGCCACCGCGTGGCCACCATTGTCGCGGATCACGCCCTTGGGCTGGCCGGTGGTGCCGGAGGTGTAGAGGATGTAGAGCGGGTCAGTTGCCTTCACCGGCACCGGGGCCAGTGGCTCGACCCCCTCATGGGCGGCGTACCATTCCAGATCGCGCCCCTCGACCAGATCAGCCTGCAGCGCCTCGCGCTGGTAGACCACGCAGTGATCCGGCTTGTGCGTGGACAGCTCGATGGCCTCGTCCAGAAGCGGCTTGTAGGACACGATCCGGTTCGGCTCATGCCCACAGGATGCGCTGATGATGGCTTTTGGCGTGGCATCGTCGATCCGCTTTGCCAACTCGGCCGCAGCAAAGCCGCCGAACACCACCGAATGCACCGCGCCAAGGCGTGCGCATCCAAGCATCGCAACGACTGCCTCGGGGATCATCGGCATATAGATAATGACCCGGTCGCCCGTCGCGACGCCCAGCTTCCGCAACATGCCGGCAAAGCGCGCCGTGGCATCCTGCAGCTCGGCATAGGTCATGGCCGATATATTACCGGTGATCGGCGAGTCATAGATGATCGCGTTCTGCTCACCGCGCCCGGCCGCGACATGACGGTCAACGGCATTATGGCAGGTGTTCATCTCACCATCGGGAAACCAGCGATGAAACGGGGGGTTCGAGGAATCCAGTGCCTTGGTCGGCGCCTTGTGCCAGTCGATGGCCTTAGCAGCCTCCATCCAGAACGCCTGGTTATCCGACTGCGCGGCTGCGTAAAGATTCCTGTAATCTGTCATGATACATAACCCGTCATGATGCACGTCTCCCGACGTCCCGCCAGTTGACGGGCTTGTCCCAGAATGGTCCAGCCGCCGAACGGCCGAACGGCACAATGATAGACCGAAATCCCGGCGCCGCAACAGATACGGCAGCCCTGCAACACACATTCACAAACCGGTGAGAATGGCAAACCTCACCACTGCCGGACTTGGCCGAAATATTAGCTCTGACTATCCTGACGGGATATCGCGCAACCACTGTAAGTCAGCATGCCCGTCACCCAACCCGTATCTGAAATGATCGCCGCCGCACGGCTGCTAATCAACCAGGCCAGCGTTCACGAGGCGGCCGAACTCCAGCGGCTCGACGCCGCAATCCTGATTGACCTTCGCGATGTACGCGAGCTGCAGAAAATGGGTGTGGTCCCGCGTGCCTTTCACGCGCCGCGCGGCATGCTGGAATTCTGGGTAGACCCGGATAGCCCGTATCACAAGCCCGTCTTCCAGACCGACAATAGGCTGGTGCTGTTCTGCGCCTCCGGCCTGCGCTCGGCACTGGCGGTGCGCACGCTCCAGGATATGGGCATGGAAAATGTCCTCGACATGGAGGGCGGCTTCACCGAATGGAGGATGCAGGGCCTGCCGGT
>JAKMFG010000117.1 GCA_022425565.1 Alphaproteobacteria bacterium | reverse complement strand
AAGCACTGCAGACATCATCGCCTTCCTTGTCTCAAGGACACGCCCGGCATCAGGCGCACCCCTGGTCCATGGCTGGATCCCTGACCCAAGCGACAATTTCGGTTTCTAGCCGCCAAACGCGTCATTGATGAATGATTCCGCCAGCGGCACGGCCGCCGGGTTATGCGTGCGCATCATCTCGAGGACATTGTCCGCAAAGGCGCGATCCTGAAGGACACCAGCGACCTGAATGGCCATTCGCAGCGCCTGTGGATTCGCCGGATGAATGGCGAGATAGCGCTCCAGGATCGGCCTTTCAGCCTCGGTCTCCCGGTTCAGATGCAGCGTCACCGCCATCGACATCAGCGTGTTCGGGCTTTGCGGGTCAAGGGTCAGGCTGCGCTGGAGAAACGCCTTCGACCGGTCAAACATCCACCAGCGGCCAAATGTCTGACCCGCCTGATCGAACAGCTGCCGGTTGTTCGACGCAAGACATTGAGTTTCGATCACGCTTATCAGCTGTTCCGGCGGATCGCGGTTGATCGCCGAGGAGTCATATAGAGCGTCGGCGCATAGCCTGATGGCCGTGCCGATCTCAAGGAACTTTCCGTCATGCGCCATATTCGTGGACTGAAGAACAGATGTGATATGCGCCGCTGGGACAACTTCGCTGATCTTGCCGTCACCAGATGCCAGAATCCCGACAAGCCGCCCGTCCCTGTCAACAACCGCGCCGCCGCTGTTTCCTGGCAAAGCCCGCGCATTGGTATGAATGCGCGCCCGCGAGCTGGCATCTGCCGCGGGATAGAGCGCAAAGTCACCGTCGGCGTAAACCCGGGGGGCATTGCGCCCCTGGTCGAAGGCAACGACATGCAGCTCCTGGGGCATGCCATCCACCACCATGGGCGCCTTGTCCGGAACGCCATCAACACCTTCCATCCGCAGGATTACAAGATCAGCTGGAAAATCATGCGCCAGCGGCGTTGCAGTCCGGATTCGCCCTTCACTGTCACGCGTCATGACCCGCGCGTGATCCTCGGCCACATGCCTGTTGGTAACAACAAAGCCGTCGGCAATCATCGTTCCTGACGCGATCATGTTCGGCGTTTTGATGCCAACGATCCGGTCAGCCCACGCGCATACCGCCTCAGCTGCGTCGCATGCCGATGCGGAGACTGGAAGCTGGCAAAGGCACAGAGCCGCAAGCGTAAGCAGATATCTTTTCAAGGCAGTCATAGGCTACATCCTGTCCCCTGATATCATCAGCGACAAGGTTACAAACCGCCGCGCCCCAAGGTTCGAGCCATTAGGCCATCAGGCGGGATATCGGGCTTTCATCCATCTGGCCGGCCAGCATATGGGCAAGCTGCAATGTCAGTTCCGCCTTGATGCTGGCGTGATCGGAACTGTCCCACAGATTGTTGGTCTCCCGCGGGTCGGTTGCCAGATCATAGAGCTCGCCCCACGCCTCACCCTGATACAGTGTGAAACGCCAGTTCGCGGTCCTGATGCCGCGTACCCGTGCCGGACG
Organism: Alphaproteobacteria bacterium; assembly: GCA_022425565.1. Lineage (GTDB taxonomy): Bacteria > Pseudomonadota > Alphaproteobacteria > Puniceispirillales > Puniceispirillaceae > UBA8309. Next base: position 1,479 of record JAKMFG010000117.1, on the reverse strand, counting down.
TTCGAAACCAAGTCGCGCGCCAAGGTCGTTGAACTCGCACATGACGGCTTCATGATGATCATCTGCACCGTCAATGACCGGCATAAAGCTTTGACCCTGCATACCGTTATAGGGGGCAAGACCGGCTCGATCGAGGATGGTGGCCGAAAGATCAATGGTCGATGCCAGCGCCTCGGTCACCCGGCCCTCACGCGATGTCGGATCCGACCAGATCATCGGCACGTCAGTGACAGATCGAAACGGCAAGGCGCCCTTCAGCAGCAATGAAAAATCACCAAGATAGTCACCATGGTCCGAATTGAAGCAGATCACAGTGTTCTCGTACTGACCGGTTTCTTTCAACACCTCGATCAATCGTCCGACCTCGTCATCAACCATGGTGATCATGCCGGCAGTCAACGCCATCGCCTCACGAAGCTGCTGCTTGCCAAGGCGCCGTGCCGTGGTCTTGGTGCGGGCGCTGTTGCCCTGCTGCCACTGTTCGTCCATCCACTGCATGGGCGGTGTGGGATTCTGATGCGCCTCGTATGGCAGTTCGACCTCGAAATCATCAGGGTCATACATGTCCCAGTATTTCCCCGGCGGGTTAAACGGGTGATGCGGGTCGGGAAATGACACATAGGCAAAGAACGGGGCATCGCCGTCCTGCTGCGCGCGTATCCAGTCCGCAGCCTGCATCCCGACATAGCGGGTCGGGTAGAATTCTACGGGAATTGGCGTGCGGTAGGCCTGCGGGCAGGTATAATTATGCGGCAACTCGTTCGCCGGGTCATGCATGGCCTGCCAGTCGGGGCAGTTCTTGCGAAACCACTGGCGGAAGTGACCGCCGCATTTGTCGCCATGGCCAGTCACCATATCGACATGCTGGAAGCCGAAATAGGGAAGATCAAAAGCAAAGGGCTCGTCACCATCATAAGATCCCGGCTGTTCCTGGCTGTAATTGGCGTCCGGCGCGCGACGCGCCTCGGCAATCAACCGCTCTGTCCTGTCTTCGTCCCGAAGCGGCGCATCGACGGTAAATGGCTGCAGATGGCTTTTGCCGATCGATGCGGTGCTATAGCCCGTAGCGCCAAGAACATCGGTGAAGCAGTTCGTGTCCAACGGCAGAATGCAGCCATTATAGCGAAGGCCATGCGTGGACGGGTACCTTCCAGTCATGAAGGATGCCCGGTTCGGCATACAGACCGGCGACGTTGCCTGGAAGTTGGCGAACCTGGTTCCCCCTGCAGCCAGCGCATCGATATTTGGCGTTTTAACAACAGGATGCCCGGCACAGCTAATCCAGTCACTTCGCAGCTGGTCGGTCATGATGAACAGGAAGTTCGGACGGGTTTGTGACGTCATTCGCAGTCCCCTTGGTCTTTCGCCCGAAAGGATACAGCCCTTTGCGCCTGATAGAAGCAAAATCCGGTTTGTCGGGACAGACAAGGTGGAGCTAGGGGAGCCGAATTGGCTCCGTGCCGGAAGATGTATAAGGTA
>JAKMFG010000104.1 GCA_022425565.1 Alphaproteobacteria bacterium | reverse complement strand
CAGATACTGGTTGCGCATGCTCATGTCCCGGCTACCGTGACCTCGCTATCTGCAAAGAAACGGATGCCGCCATGGCTGTTTTCTGGCGCTTCCAGAATGGCCTTGGAGATTTTCATGAAGGCCTGGTTCTCGGGAAGCTCTGCTGGCTCCATGCTGACGGGCTTGCGTTGCACAACAGATTTGCGCATGCGCTCCGACAGAGGCAGATGACCGGCATAGGCAATGCTGACATCAAGGAAGCGGGTGGCCGTATCGCGGAATTTCTCGAAATGCCGCTGTGCTTCGTTGGCGGAACTCGCCATGTTCACAACAATCGAAAAATTATTCACGCCGGCCTCGAGATGCGCCGCCTTTATCAGCGAATAGGCATCGAGAAAGCTGGTCGGCTCGCCGACAAGCACCACAACGACGCGGTCGGCTGCGGCGACAAAAGCGATCGAGCTGTCGGACGCGCCAGCAGGCACGTCGGCGATGAGCACCTCGGTGTCGTCACGCAACTCGTCAATCATACGGATTGCCTGGTAACGTGTTGTTTTGTCGATGTTCAGCATCTCGAGCAATCCACTGCCACCAGAAATGAACTTCATCCCGTAAGGCGCATCACAAAGCACGTCCTGCATGGTTGTGCCGCCTTGGAGCGCATCCGCGATATAGTGCTTCGGGTTTGCTCCAATGAGGATGTGTGCATTTGCCATGCCAAAATCGGCATCGAGCAGAACGGTGCGACGACCAAGGCGCGCCATGGTCAGACCAAGGTTCACGGCAATACTTGTTTTGCCGACCCCGCCTTTGCCGCTCGCGATTGCAATTGAACTTGCCATATCAGTCATCATCCCTGCTGTTGGGAAAAACCATTACATTTACTGGGTGGCATTTTCCTGAAGATACTGCGCCAGGATTGGCATGGTCGCAATTGCAATTCCGCCGACAATCGACTTGGTTCCGGTCAGCAGGCCGACACCCGTTCCCTCGAGTGCCAGTGCCGACAGCTCGGCCGGCATGGCCTCGCACTCATCCAGCTTGGTCAAGGCGATTATCGGCTGCAGCTTGCGGTATCTCCTGCATTGCTGGCTGATCATTGTGGCGCTACATCCGCCCGGGATCGCCTGCACGACAGTGACCTTTCGGGCGCCAAGCCGTTCCACCACCTCGCTGATGGCGGCGCGCGCATCCTCTGGCGAGGCGTTCAGATCGATGATCATCCGGTTGCTTGTTTCCTGAATGACGGTCGATATCTCGCCAACGCCAATCTGCATGGCGCGCATGTTCAGCAGCCTTGCATAGGTCTTGATGTCCTCGCTGGCGCCGATGCCGGGGCCGGTGGCCGCGGCAAGCATCATGCGCTCCGAGATGCCGTGTTCCTTGAAATAGGCAGCGATCTTGGTTGCCAGTGTCGTTTTGCCGGAACCCGAGCTGCCGATCACGAAGACGATGCGTGAGTCGAAGAGGGAGTCGACATCATCATGCACCACCCGGTCGGCAAGGGCGTTGGTAAAGGCGGACACGGCCTCGTCATCACCAAGTCCGACCATATGCTGGTGGAACTGCTGGATGGCGGCTGAGGAAAAGCCGGCCTGATGAAGCCGTACCGGTGCCGCATGGCCGAGCGTAACATCCAGGCCTTCGGGGCGGGTGATCATCATGCCGCCAAGCATCTGGCGAATGCTGCGAAGCTCGGTGAGGACATCGATGTTCTCGGCAGCTTCATTAGCCCGTCCGACAAAATGGTCGGCCGCGGTGGCGGCCGGTTGGCCGCGGTCACGGATGGTGTTGATCATCTGCTGGTCAAACAGGTCGGTAAAGGGCGAGCCGCTACCGACTTCCACATCCAGCGCGGCCGATGCAGTGTCGGTGGGCGCGCTCTGGGCAGCATTGCTTGCCGGAGCCGGGGTCTGTGCATCGTCAGGATCGTTGGTTGCGACCATTTCGATCCTGCCGTTGCGCTTTACGGTCTCGAGGATCAATGCGTCGTCGCCAAGCCGTTCGACAATCTTGTCCATGGCCTGCGCGGTATCCGCGGCAGTGACGGTGATGGTGGTCATGACAAACTCCCTCTTTGTCAGGCGGCGTCGCCGCTGATTGTGGCAACGACTTCAATCTTCCGGCTGTCCGGAAGCTCGGTGAAGGCGAGCACGGTAAGGTCTTCGATATGCTGGCGGACCAGCTGTGCGAACTGGCGGCGGATGGCGGGCGAGACCACCATCACAACCTGTTTGCCGGTGGCGCTCATGGCCTCCGACGTCTCGGAAATCTTTCGCAAGAGCTGCTCGGCAAGCGAGTTGTCGAGAATCAGCCCTTCTTCACCGCTCTGCCTCACCATGGTGATCAGCATGTGCTCCAGCTCGGTATCCAGCGTCATCACCGGAAGCGGCTGGTTCAGTGGCGCAATCTGCTGGATCAGCAGCGGTGCAAGGCGCGAACGCAGCGCCTCGGCGGCGTCGATCGCGCCAAGGTTACGGGCTGCCAGCGGCGGCAGGTCCTCAAGAATACTGCGCAGGTCACTGACCGGTACGCGCTCGTCAAGAAGCACACGCAGGATCGCTGTCAGGCTGTGCAGCGGCACCAGCTTCGGAACAACCGATTCCACAAGATGCGGGGCGGTCTGCGACAGGTTGTCGAGCAGCCCCTGAACATCATCCTGGCCGATCAGCTGGCTGGCGAATTTGTGCAGGATCTGGGACAGATGCGTCGCCAGAACCGATTCCGGATTCACCACCACATAGCCGTGTGCTTCGGCCTCGGCTTCGTTCTGTGCGGTAATCCAGATGGCGTCCATGCCGAAGGAGGGGTCTTTCACCTCGATGCCGTTCAGCTTCACGCGGGCATCCTCACCGGCGATGGCGAGCTTGCGGTCGGGATAAATCTTGTCCTCACCGACAATGGTGGCACCGACGCAGATGCGATAGGCGTTACCGTCAAGCGCGAGGTCGTCGCGAATACGGACCGGCGGAATGACGAAACCAAGAGCGCGAGACACCTGGCGGCGAATGCCGGTGATCCGGCTGGTCAGCGCGCCGCTTCCGTCTTCTTCAACAAGGTTGATCAGGGCAAAGCCGAGCTGCACCGAGATTGGTGCGTTGTCTGCAATCTCTTCAAGCTCGATCTGGTCGGGACGAGCCTCGTCGCTTTCCTCGACAGCCTCGGCGCTGATGGCATCGGTGCTGCGCTGTCGTTCCTTTGTCAGAGACCAGTAGCCCGCAGCCGCGGCCACAAGTGCGGCAGCAAGGAACATGACATTCGGCATGCCAGGCACAAAGCCGATCAGCAGCAGTACGCCCGAAACTGGCATCCAGGCCCGTGACAGGCTGATCTGGCGGCCGATATTGTCTGCCATGTCGTGGGTCTTCGAAACGCGGGTTACGATGATTGCAGTGGAAATCGCAAGCAGCAGCGACGGGATCTGGGCGACAAGGCCGTCGCCGACGGACAGCAGGACATAGGTTTCTGCAGCCTCGCCAACCGGCAGATCGTGCTGGGCAAGGCCAATGATCAGGCCGCCCACAATATTAATGACAAGGATCAGGATCGATGCGATGGCATCGCCCTTCACGAATTTCGAGGCACCGTCCATGGCGCCGTAGAAATCGGCTTCCTCGGCGATTTCCTCGCGGCGGGCCTTTGCTTCCTCATTCGTCAGAACACCGGCATTCAGATCGGCGTCGATCGCCATCTGTTTGCCGGGCATCGCATCAAGGGTAAAGCGGGCGGATACTTCCGAGACCCGGCCGGCACCTTTGGTCACCACGACAAGGTTGATGATGATCAGGATCAGGAAGACGAACAGGCCAACGGCGTAATTGCCGGAAATGACGAATTCACCAAACGCTTCGATCACCTTGCCGGCGGCATCCGGGCCGGTATGGCCCTCGCTGAGAACAATACGTGTCGAGGCGACGTTCAGCCCGAGGCGAAGCACGGTGGCGATCAGCAGCAGGCTGGGGAAAGACGAGAAGTCCAGCGGGCGCTGCGTATGCATCGCCACCATCAGGACCAAGAGTGAAACCAGGATGTTCGTTACAAAGAAGGTGTCGAGAAGGAAGACCGGAAGCGGCAGTACCATCATCGCAACGAGTGCGAGGATGCCAACCGGCAGCACGGCGCCGCCTGCCAGCTGGCGAATAGTGCCTATCCCAAATCGCTGAAGTGTCATTTCCATGACGCACGAGCCTCCCGACGGTTCGACATCATGCGGACAGTGTCAAAATTCCAGCACCCGCCACCGGCGGTGCAGCACCCCTGTCCCTTCATCATGTCGATCTTCCCAAGCATATGTTTTTACTGCCTTAAATTTGTTCTGGCTCCGGATTTGCAGGCTGTTCTGGCGGCGCTGTGCCGACATGGCTGCTCCCGGG
>JAKMFG010000102.1 GCA_022425565.1 Alphaproteobacteria bacterium | reverse complement strand
TTCGCACAGGGCGAGATGAAGTGCCGAGACACCGGCGATCACCGCGGCATCCAGGTCAAGCGATGCCGCGTCCCACTGCGCATTGATTCGCACGGTGGTCGTAACGTCGGGTGACAGGCGCGCCACCACAGATCCAAGAACCTCACGCGCCTCGACCTTCCGGTCATCGGCCACCCCGGCCTCAAGATCGAGAATGATCGCATCGGCACCGCGCTCGGCCGCCTTTGCGATGAACCTGTCCTCCAGCACCGGAATGAACAGCAATGATCGCCACATTCGATTGTCCCTCCACCCGCCAGAACAGCCGGCAGGCCTGATGTCGTTAAACAGCGTGAATTTCCGGGCGTCAAACAGAAATCCGCTCCGGTTGCGCCCCCCCTGTTGTCCTTCATGGCGCCCGATTGCTACTGTCCCGCCGATGGAAAAATTCGAAATTCACAACCTAGACGAGTCGCGCGCCGAACAGGCCTTCGCGCTGGCGAGCCTCAATTTCGCCACCCAGAGCGTCCTGCATAAAACACTTGGTGCCGATCTGGAAGAATACAGGGCCTATCTTCGTCCGACCTTCTTTGATGATCTGGGCAACGGGCTGTCGCTCATGGCGACCAACCCCGACAGCGGAGAACTGATGGGCGTCCTTGTTGTCAGGGATTTCCGCAAGCAGCGATTTGCCGGCGACCTGCCCTATCAGGACAAATACGACCAGATCTCGGCCCTGTTCGAAGAGCTGGAGGCCATCTATCTGCAGACAAGACAGCTCGCGCCAGGCGATGCCCTGCTTGTCGATATGGCGGCCGTACCGTCCGCCCATACCGGCAAGGGCATCTATCAGGCGCTGCGCGCCGAAATCAGCATTCGGGCAAAATCTCTTGGCTACAAATATATCATCGGCGAGCTGACATCCTCGGCAACACAGACGGTGGTGCTCGAAAAACTGGGGCACCGAAAATGTGCTGAAATTGCGTTTGCCGAATTCACCCTCAAGGGAACACGGCCTTTCGCCTCGATCACCGACCCGAAGACGGTGATCCTCGCCGAAGAGAGGCTTTGAACGGGGCCTGTGCTGAAAGCAGCTCGCCTCGTCTGACGGCAACGGGATGACTTTTGGCGCACTGCCTTCTATAACCGGACACGGCTGATGTGATCGTTCCGGCTTTCACGGAGCATTGAACTCCAGCTTTACGCCGGAGCATCAGAATGACCGACGCCGACAATCCGACCGAAACAATGTCCAATGCCAATCTGCGAAGCATCATCCTGATGGTCGCGGCGATGGGATGTTTCACGCTTGTCGACCTGATGATCAAGCTTGCCAGCCGGACAATGCCCGTCGGTCAGGTCATGGTCATGTTTGGTGGCGGCCTGACCGTGGTATTTGCCTGTCTGATCATGATCAAGGGCGAGACCATCCGGTTCGCGCCACTGCGCCAGCCAGCCATGCTGCTGCGAAATGCAGGCGACGTTCTCGCCGGCATCACCATGAGTATCGCCCTGGCCTACGTCCCGATCTCGATCATCGGGGCGGTCATTCAGTCAGTGCCGCTGATGCTGACCGCAGCGGCGGCACTGTTCCTTGGCGAACGGGTAGGCATCCGGCGCATTTCGGCCATTCTTGCAGGTTTCTCCGGGGTCCTTTTCATCATTCAGCCGGGCAGGTCCGACTTTGACCTAATGGTTGTTCTGGCCGTCATGGCGGCGGTCGGACTGACGATCAGGGACCTTGGAACCAAACTGGTCTCTCGCGATGTCTCGACTTTGCTTGTGTCATTCTATGCTTCCGTTCTCTACACCCTCAGCGGCAGCGCCCTTCTGTTGATCAGCGGCGGTGCAAACATGCCCGATGGCGGCACGCTGTTGCAGTTCGCCTTCATGATCGCCCTTGGTGCCCTTGGCTATATTTGCGTGACGAACGCCGTACGGGTCGGTGATATGTCTGTGGTCAGCCCGTTTCGCTATAGCCGGATGCTGTTCTCGGTTGCGGTCGGCATCACCATCCTTGGCGAAGAGGTCAACAGCATGATGATATTCGGCTGTGCGCTGACAATCGGTGCTGGTCTCTACATCTGGCGGCGCGAGCTTGTCCTGAAGCCGGAGCCGGCTGTGAATAGAGATCGGCCAAACGGTTAGAAGCCGCGTCAGGGTACACTGGTATGGCACGCCTGACCGGTTCGGCCCGCCAGCGCAGTGCGTCAGCCCCGGTTCTTCATCAGGTGCGCATCAAGGGCTGCCAGTCCCTCATCAAGGCCGCTCCGCCCATAGCCGAGCCTGAACCTGTCGGTGGGTGTCGGCCCTAATTCGGAAGAATAGATCGTGCTCGGCAGGAACAGCACGCCACTTTCCTCGACAAGCGACTGGCAGAACGCTTCGACACCGTCCTTTCCCTTGTAACGGGGGAAGGCCATGCAGGACCCGTCAGGGTGCCGCCAGTCAAACAGCTC
>JAKMFG010000095.1 GCA_022425565.1 Alphaproteobacteria bacterium | reverse complement strand
GTCGTCCCGCTGGCACGCAGATAGGCGGCGGCATGGAACACAATCTCATAACGACCGGCAGCCATATCGTCGCCTTGCATCAGCGGCGCATCGACCCGGCCGTCATCATTTGTCGTCACCGAAAGCAGCTGCACACGCGCCGCGCCGTCAAGACGGTAGAGGTCGATGCGAAGCCCGGCCGCAGGACGACCGGATGCGGTGTCGAGAACATGCGTTGTCAGGCGGCCCATCACGGCCCTCCCTTCCTGCTTTCAGGCTGCGCGACCCGCAGCTGTGGATCCGGCTTGCCAATATGGCCGCGCCGATGCTTTCCGGCACGCTCAGAACAGGCTGAGCCTGCCAATTATCTATTGTAAAGGCAAACAAAACTGACCAATCTTGACCTTGGTTCACCTTTCACAGCAAGGCAGTGATTCGATGGCAGACATGGTGTTCCGGGTGCCGCCCGACAGCCTGGACAGGGCCGGTTTCATGTTGGAATTCGGCGGTATTTACGAACATTCACCCTGGGTCGCCGACGCCATGCTGGCGGAAGGCGTCGGGGCGGATGACGGCGCCGTGCCGCATTTCGCCGCACGCATGGCCGCCATTGTCGACGCCGCCGGCAATGACCGTCAGCTGGCGCTGCTTCGCGCGCATCCCGAACTGGCAGGCAAGCTTGCCGTCGCCAGCGGTCTGACGGCGGAATCCTCCGCCGAGCAGGCGGGCGCCGGCCTCGACCGCTGCAGTGCCGAGGAATTCGCCCGTTTCACCGAATTGAATGACCGGTATGGCGCGAAATTCGGCCACCCGTTCATCATCGCGGTGCGCGGACTGGACCGCGCCGCCATCCTCGCCGCTTTCGAGACGCGGGTGAATAACGACCCGGCCACCGAATTCGCCACCGCCCTTGCCGAGGTCCACAAGATCGCGCGGCTGCGGCTGGAATTGCTGACAGACCAGGGGTAGACTCGCCGCAATGTCTGGGAGGATGTCATGGACGAGATGAGGGTAAATGATCTGGCGTCGCGTTTTGCCGCCATCTGCGGCGAGGCGCATGTCGAGGCCGGCGACGGCATCGGCCCCCGCTATCAGAGCGACTGGCTTGGCAAGGCCGTGTCCGAACCCGCCATCGTGGTCCGCCCGGCCAGCACCGAAGAGGTCGCCGGGGTGATGAAGATCTGTGCCGAGACGCGCACGCCGGTGATCCCGTTCGGCGGCAATTCCGGCCTTGCCAGCGGCACCATCGCGCGCGCCAAGGACCAGGTGGTGATGCTGTCGCTGGAGCGGATGAACAAGGTCCGCCGGATCGACGCGCCTGGCCGCTATATGGTGGCCGAGGCAGGCTGCATCATTGAATCGCTGCATCACGCGGCGGCGGCCGAAGGGCTGATGTTCCCGCTGGTCTTCGGGGCCAAGGGCACGGCGCAGATCGGCGGCGCGCTCGGCACCAATGCCGGCGGGCTGAACGTCGTGCGCTATGGCAGCGCGCGGGCGCTGTGCCTGGGGCTGGAGGTGGTCACCGCCGGCGGCGAGGTGATGGATTTGCTGCCGGCGCTGAAGAAGAACAACACCGGCTACGACCTGGTCAATCTGATGGTCGGCTCGGAGGGCACGCTCGGCATCATCACCGCCGCCAGCCTGAAGCTGGTGACCCCGCCGCATGCCTTTGCCACCGCCATGGTCAAGGTGCGCGACGTCGAGGCGGCGCTGGAGCTGATGAACATGACGCAGTCGCGCAGCGGCGGCCAGGTCGAGGCGTTCGAGCTGATCGGCAAGCTGATGTACGAGCTGCCGGTGCAGTATCTCGACCATGTCAGCCCGGTCTTCGACGAGGCGCCGGAGCTGGCGGTGCTGATGGAGCTTGGCGCGGCGCGGCCCGAGGATGCGGCCCCCGGGCCCGACGGCACGGTGGCGCTGTCGGCGCTGCTGGAATCGATCCTTGCCGACGCCTTCGAGGCCGGCCTTGTCGAGGATGCAGTGATCGCGCAGTCGGAGGCGCAGCGGGCGAATTTCTGGGCCATGCGCGAGGGCACGCTGGAGGCGATGCAGCGGCACGGCCCCTGGGTGATGAACGACATCAGCTTTCAGGTGTCGGACCTTCCCGGCGTGATCGCCGATATGGAGGCGGCCTTTGCCGCGGTCGCACCGGGGCCGTTCTGCGTGGCCTTCGGCCATATGGGCGACGGCAATCTGCATATCAACGCGCGCCCCTATGACAAGGACCCGAAGGATCATCCGGAGGAGGAGCAGGCGATCAAGGACGCGGTGCGCGACATCGTCATCAAATGGCGCGGGTCGATCAGCGCCGAGCACGGCATCGGGCTGGACAAGCAGCAGGATATGAAGGACCTGAAGGACCCGGTGGCCTATGCGATGATGAAATCAATCAAGCAGGCGCTGGACCCCGACAACCTGCTCAACCCCGGCAAGGTGTTGATGTAGGGATCACGCTTCCCGATCCGCCCCCCCCACGAAAAAAGCGCTGCCCGGGGTAGGGCAGCGCTTGTCATTTCATACAAGTGCCGTTGCGGCGGGGCGGTTACTGCACCTCGCTTCCGGCGGAGAAGTTGAAGACCGCGCCTTCCTTGATGCCGGACGGCCAGCGCGCCGTCACCGTCTTCAGGCGGGTGTAGAAGCGCACGCCTTCCATCCCGTGGATCGAATGGTCGCCGAACATCGAGGCCTTCCAGCCGCCGAAGCTGTGATAGGCGACCGGCACCGGGATCGGCACATTCACGCCGACCATGCCGATATTGATCGAGGTCGCGAAATCGCGCGCCGCGTCACCGTCACGGGTGAAGATGGCGGTGCCGTTGCCATATTCATGGTCCATCACCAGCTGGCGCGCCTCGTCATAGCTTTGCGGACGCAGCACCGAAAGCACCGGCCCGAAGATCTCGTCACGATAGACCGACATGTCGGGGGTCACCCGGTCGATAAGCGTGCCGCCGACGAAGAAACCGTCCTCATAGCCCTGCAGCTTCAGCCCGCGGCCGTCGACGACCACATCGGCGCCGTCTTTCTCGCCCTGGTCGATATAGCCCTCGATCCGCGCCTTGGATTCGGCGGTGATCACCGGACCCATTTCAACACCCGGCTCGTCATACTGGCCGATCTTCAGCGCGCGCACCTTCGGCGCCAGCTGCTTGACGAACCGGTCGGCGGTGTCGTCTCCCACGGCCAGAACGGCCGAGATCGCCATGCAGCGCTCGCCGGCCGAGCCATAGGCCGCGCCCATGGCGGCATCGACGGCCTGGTCCATGTCGGCGTCGGGCATGATGATCATGTGGTTCTTCGCACCGCACAGCGCCTGCACGCGCTTGCCGTTGGTGCAGCCGCGCGAATAGATGTATTTGCCGATGGCAGTGGAGCCGACAAAGCTGATGGCGGCCACATCGGGATGGTCGAGGATCGCGTCGACGGCTTCCTTGTCGCCATGCACGACATTGAAACAGCCTTCGGGAAGCCCGGCCTCTGACAGCAGCCGTGCCAGCATCATCGGCGCGCCGGGGTCACGCTCCGACGGCTTGAGGACAAAGGTGTTGCCGCAGGCCAGCGCCATCGGGAACATCCACATCGGCACCATCGCCGGGAAGTTGAACGGGGTAATGCCGGCGACCACGCCGACAGGCTGGCGCATCGAAAAGCTGTCGACATTGCCGGCGACCTGCGGCGAATACTCGCCCTTCAGCGCATGCGGGATGCCGCAGGCGAACTCGACCACCTCGATGCCGCGCGCGATCTCGCCCTTGGCGTCATCGAAGGTCTTGCCGTGCTGCGAGGAAATCTGCGTCGCCAGCTCGTCGAGGTTGGACTTGATCAGGTCGCGGAAGTTGAACATCACCTGGGCACGGCGGGCCGGCGGGGTGCTGGCCCAGCCCGGAAGCGCAGCAGCGGCGGCGGCAACGGCGTTGCCGACCTCGGCAGTGCTGGCCAGCGGTACCGCTGTGATGGCCGCACCGGTGGCCGGATTGAATACATCCTGCTGGCGGCCGCTGGTGCCGGCGGTTTCTGCCCCACCGATGTAATGCATGAGCGTCATGGTCTTGTCCCCTGAATCTCTGGATAGGTCTTTGAAATAGCCGTCAGAGAGTACAAGTTTTGCATCAAAGCGCAAGCCGGGGAACACCGGCCGGGGAACAACGCGGCGTGCCAGCCAATACTGGCCCTGATCAGGGCTCGCCGCTACCGATCTCTTCCTTGCGATGGGCGATATAGGCCTGCATTTCCTCAACACGGGCGGGGTCGCTCGGCGGCGGGGTAAAGGCCTCGACGATCTTCGGCCAGACTTCCATCGCGCGCTCGGTCGTGGTGCGACCGCCTGCAT
>JAKMFG010000087.1 GCA_022425565.1 Alphaproteobacteria bacterium | reverse complement strand
GTTGGGAGTTCGAGTCTCTCCACCAGCACCATCCCCCCATCACATCATGTGCCGACACATTGCAATCGAAACGTTGTTGTTTCGATGAAGGCGTTGCGTTGACTGCAAAAAGCAGCCGGGTTTCATCTGTGCCGAATGGATGATTTCATCGGCTGAAGATGGCAGTACTTTTTTCCATCTTTGGGAGACATGGGAACGCCGGAGCATTTCGGCGCGTATCTGCAAATCCCGGAACGGACTGACGAAAGCCAGGGTGAGTCGGCGATGATGAACTGGGCGGCAGGCGAACGCAGAGTTTGCCGGGGCAAACCAACTGGCAATGTTTTGATTACATCTTGCATCCGCCAACGGTGATGTATGTTCCCGACTGACCTTCGCTGTCTCCAAGCCAGCACATTTTCACCTGCCGACCATATTTGATGCTCTTCACTAGGAAACTGGAGACCGTCTCTCCATTCTGCGTGTTGATGACAGAAATGTTCTGGCCCAAAGCAATAGTGTCACTGCTGAGTTTGATATCCCTGAATGTCTCGCAATTACCTTCGTTACAAAACTTGAACGTCTTTGCACTGGTCCATTGCGCACTTGAAACTTCAACTTGGGCAGAAGCCACAGATGGCAATGTTAATGCAAACAGGGCCAGTAAAATGTGTCGCGATAATCTGATTCTTGCCATTGGCTTTAACTCCCATTTGCGCGCTGAAATGCTGAAATGCTCTACCGACAGCTTCATCGAAGCAACAATAATAGCTCGATTACAGCCTGTGAGCACAGGATGTGATGGGGATGCCGGTTCTTGACCTATCTGTGCCCAGATGGGTTCATGCCTCATCCAAACCGCCCTGAACAAACTGGATTCAACAAACTGGATTCACTTAACCTTCTTCAATAATTTTGATACTTCGCCCAGCCTCTGGGTCAAGGCAATTTGCTGTTGTTCAATGTCCGCAATCTCAGCCTTTAACAAGGCCATTACCTTTTCATGGCGCCCCTTGGTAACGACAACCGGATTGTTTGAATTGCCTTCTTCGGCCAGAAGATGGGTTGGGCTAACGCCAAAGATGCCCGCCAAAGCCACAAGCTTGTTGACACGTGGTTCGCTTCTATCCCGTTCCCAGTCTCTCAATGTCGATGCTTTAACACCGGCAAGGTGGGAGGCTAAATTCAAGGTGAGACCTGCTTCCTTGCGAGCATTATGTATCCGCTCGCCAAGAGTGCTCTCTGGGTCAAAACTTGACAGGACGTTATCTCCTGAAGAGGCAATCACAAAACTATCCTTTTTTCTTGAATATGTCGTTTTTAGGATATGCTATACTGCTGTCAAATTCAACCAGAAGCCGACAGGGCAATTGCAACCACCTTTCGCCACCCATCGCCCAGTCTATAAAATGGCAAACGCATGATATTTGCCTGAACAGCCATGTTTCGCCTCGCCAATTTGTAAATTCATGTCGCTTTGACAGGTCACATCGACTAATAAAAAGTCCCGCCTTGACACTTCACTGCACACAGCTTTCTGGCGATGTTTGGTTGACTTTGCGCCCATTTAGGGCCATTTACCTCGTTACAAGCCACCCGGCTTGTTGGTTTCCACGATTTTCTCTATTGAATTGAATGGTTTGCCGAAACCCTAGTTCATGGGAGATTAAAGATGAGCGTTGGGACAGTTAAGTGGTTCAATTCCACTAAAGGATTTGGGTTCATTGAACCAGAAGACGGTGGCGCTGACGTTTTTGTTCACATCACTGCCGTTCAAGCGTCCGGCATGGACGGTTTGGAAGAGGGCCAAAAGGTTTCTTTTGACCTGGAAGAGGCCCGCAACGGCAAGACAAACGCTGTAAACCTGCAAAAGCAGTAAACAGTCGGCTTGAAAAAATTTAATGAATTGAGCGGGGAAGCGGATCGTTTCCTCGCTCTTTTTTTTGAAACGCTCAGGCTGGCCGACTGGTCACCACCTTCCCCCGGCATCGCGGTCACACCCAACACCATAAATTTGCATACCCCCCATGGCCCATGCGTGGGACAGGTATTGAGATGCCAAAGGCAGCTCGGGTGAGGTTACCATCTGCGCACTGATAACGATGCGGCTTGCGGCGCACTTGTGGTTCTGCCTTCCTTGATTTGCTCGGATCATTCTGATCAGCCTGCCCGCCACCGGATCATTAGGATCAGTAGACTGCCTTGCCGCCTGTCACCTCGACAAGCGATCCGCACATGTAGCGCGACGCATCAGACGCAAGAAACAGCACCACATCGGCAATATCCTCGGGCTGGGCAATCCGGCCGAGCGGTACCGATTTATCGAGATCTGCAATGGCCGTGTCCGGATTGAGACCACGCACCTCGAAACCGGTGCGCAGCATCGGTGTATCGACCTCCAGCGGACAGACCGCGTTCACGCGAATCTTCTGATGGGCATGATCGCGCGCCAGACACTGGGTCAGAGACGCAACAGCCGCCTTCGAGGCGCAATAGAGAGGATGCGCCGGGCCAGGATGAACACCCCAGCAGGATGATGTGTTCACGATTGCGCCCCCACCATTTGCTTCGAGAAGCGGGATTGCCGCGCGGCAGATCCTGAAGGGCGCATCGAAATTGATCGCCATTGTCCTGACAAGATCGTCATCTGTCGTTTCGGTAATGGCACCGCGGGTGATGATGCCGGCATTGTTCACCACAATGTCGAGCCCACCGAGCGCATCATACGCCGCCTTGGCCAGACCGTCGGCAAAGCCTGTGTCGCGCAAATCACCAGGGATCAGTAGATTGGCGGCGGATGCGGCCAGATCGAGATCGGAGGCGGCGACGATCGCACCTTCCGCCTGCAGGCGTGCGACAATGGCCTGCCCGATGCCGCCTGCCGCGCCAGTCACAAGCGCCTTTCTGTTTTCAAGTTGCATGTCGAGCCCCCTTGCCCACCTTGTTGGTCAGACCACCGCGCCATCATCCGGCGACAGAACTGTCAGGTGATGTCGCCACAAAATGAAGTGAAAAACCTAGCTGAAATCATATTGAACAATGCCGCGATAGGGCACCACCTTGGAGACAAAATTGAACTTGTCCGAAGTGTCGGTGAGGAATTGCTGCCAGATCTTGTCACAGGCCGCGAACGCATTCTGGTCCTCATATTCCAGCCAGTTGCCGATGGTGTATTTGTCGCCCTTGTTGAACACACGCGAGACATAGAATTTCGTCATGCCATGCGCCCTTAGATTGGCCGCATGCCCTTCCATATGTCCTTCGACGAAAGTGAAGAAGGCGAGCATGTCGCCCTCTGACAAGAAATCCAGGAGCGTGTAACTGGTGATAACAGCTTTCGACATGACTTCACCTTCCCTCGCCGGCCAACATGCCGGTCGAACAGTTTCATTTGGATTCAGCCTAGTGAAATCTTTGAAATCATGACAACCATTTCCAAAAATGGCGTGCCGCGTCAGGCGGCTGTCGAAGTTTTGAATGTCTGGATACGGGCGGCCGACTGGGGCACACTACGCGCCTGGATCCAACTGGCTGGATCACATGCGGAGGCCGCTTTGAAACTTGAATTCCACCATATCAATTACGTCTCGAAAGATGTCGATGCCCTGCACAGATTCTATGTCGACATTCTGAAGATGGATGATATCGCGCCACAGAATTTCCCGCGCACCGACGCCACCGACAAGACCGGTTATGACGGGCATATCAAGTTCGCCACCGAGGGCAACATGCAGATGCACCTCGCCGAACAGGATTTCGATGTCGCCGCCAGAAATGGCAGGCACATCAATCCGGTGGAAAGAGGCCATATCGCCTTTCGCACCGACGACATCGCGGCTTTCATGGCACATCTCAGCGCCAACGGGATCGAATATGCCGATTACGGCACCGCCTTCGCCGCCGAGTGGCACCAGATTTTCTTCTACGACCCCGAAGGGAACATCATTGAGGTGCACCAGCAGGTGGCGTGAGCCATGGGCTTATTCGGCTGATTTCGCTTTGCCGACAGCCATGCAGATCAGCCTGACCGTATAGCCATAGAACAGCGGCAACATGGACACGGCGAGCGCCGGCCCCATTTTCTCGACACTACCCCAGGCCCCGAAGGCGTTGCCTGCTATGGCAACCAGACCGACAAGCAGTCCGAGCCAGCCGAAATAGACAGCACCGTCACCGAAATTACGCGGCATTTCTGATGTCTCGCTCTTCAGAAGCGCAAAGCCGAGCGCACCACCCAGTACGAACGTCAGGCTCATAAAGTCGTTGTAGAGATGAATGCCGACACTTGAGACGGCGCCAAGGATTATGGCAAGGCAAATTGCTATTCCTGCGTATTTCATTGCTTTCCTCCTTATTGCGAAACGCCGGTTCCAGCGTCTCATAAAACGCTAAACTAAAATCTGCTAAAATAATCATGAAACATGTTGCGGCAGATGCGGTCTCGGCTGCCAACAGGGTCAGGAAGCAAGAATTTTCTCTGCAGCTTCACGGGACTCCAATCCTGCGTCTCGCAGCCCTGCCTTGCGTTTGGCATCGGGAAAGGCATCAAAAACAATGCTGAAGGACTGCCTCTGCCGGACTGCGTCCCACCAGCCGGCAAGGTTCGCCCTGTGGGCCCACATCCAGTCCATCGCCAGTTCATCCAGCCGTGATACAAAAGGCGTCAGCGCCGCATCCGCCAGTCCGTAACCACCATCGACAAGGTGACCATTTGCGGCAAGCGCCTCTTCCATATCTGCTAGCATTCCATCCAGAGTCAGAAAGGCCTGCGCCACAATCGGCGCCGCAATGCCGTTCTCGACAACGGATTTTCGTTGTGCGCGGCGCTCAGGATCGGGGATCTCCAGATAATAGGCGGCAAGCTCCTCTGCCGATTTCAGCAAGATCTGCTTTCGCCGAAACAGCCCGTATGTGACAGCGCCGAGCGCCGGCAAATAGGCATCATCCGCCCGTTTGAGCCAGGCGGCCACCTGCGCTCGTCCAATCGCCGCGTCCGGCCTGAGAGACGGACCGTCAAAGGCCTCGTCCGTATAAACCATGATGATCGAGGATTCGATCAGCACCCTGCCGTCATGGACCATCGTTGGAACAACTGCGTTCGGATTCAGCGCCAGATATTCCGGCGTTACCAGTTCGCCGGCATCTCGGTCCAGCACGCGGTGGGTGAAATCCACGCCCTTTTCCGCGAGGGTAAGCCGTGCCTTGTAACCGCAGGTCGCCGTCGGGAAGTAGTAAAGTTCCGGCATGAAGTCTCGCCCTTCTGGATGTCACAATGCCACCAGCCAACTCGGCCTAACCGAGAATAGCACGAATTTCTGGCGCGTCGGGGGCGTACCATCGCGCCCGAAACAGCCAGTTGTGGCGGCCGAATTGTTCGGATTGCACGAAATGCGGGCTGATGAACTCGCGAACGACATCGCCGCCGGGCGTCACCTCGAAGATACAGCCCTTATTGCCTTCGCAGATCAGGGTGTTGCCGCTTGGCAACCGCTGCGCGCCGCCCATATGCGGCGAGAAGAACGATGTCATATTGTCCCGCGCGCTGTAGCGCCACTCGATTTCATATGTTGTGGGATTGATCTCCCACACCTGGCTGTGATGCAGGTCGCGCGAATAAGCACCATTGGCAAAGACCAGAATATTGCCGTCGTCCAGCAACTGGGCATCGTGCTGACCGCCCATTTCGTCATTCTGGTATTTCCAGACCACCTCATCGGTGGTCGGGTCGATGATAAAGACCATGTTCAGATTTTTTGAGCTGACCAGAATGGTGCCGTCGGCGAGCGGCAGCACGGTGTTGGTGTGACCATAGCTCCAGCGGTTGGCGTTTTGGTGCAGCGGGTGCGCGTCGAAACCCAGCCGACTGAAATGCCACTCCCAGACAACGCGCCCTTCCTCGTCAACCTGCCTGATCACCTCGCCAAACGGACCACCATCGGCCTCGCTTCCCGGCACACCTCCCCTGATCGAAGATTTCTCGGCGTCGGCAAGTTCGGTGAAGGCGGCGTAAATGGCACCGTTATCGAGGCGGCGTGCATCGTGATGCTGGTAGGGGTCTTCATGCGACCAGACAAGACGGCCATCACGATCATATTCCGCCATCCTGCCACTGACTGTCAGCGCAACGCCCTTGCGGACCGCGCTGCGCTCGTTCGCAAACAGATGTCCATTCGGCAGCAGATAACCCCAGTTGGTCATGCCGACCCGGCCGGTCCAGCTATGGGCAACCTCGCCGTCTGGATCGAGAAGAAAACTGCTATCGCCCTCAGCCGGCCGGATCAGCAAATAACCTGGAGTCGATCGCCCGGGCTCGTCATGGATCAATCCTGTGTTGGTAATGCGCATCTGTTGGGTCCTGATGGCTGATTGTCAAAAAAGGGGAACGACCCGGTCAGTACCATCTGATCAGGCCGATAAC